>CALJQI010000001.1 GCA_937980285.1 uncultured Gammaproteobacteria bacterium
CAAGGAGATCGGCATCGCCATCGGCGTCAGCTCGCATGGCACCATCCATCGCTACGTGCAGTCGCTCGAAGACAAGGGCTACATAGAGCGCGCCAAGGGGCATTCGCGCGGCATGCATTTGAAAGAATTACCATTGGTCAGCCCGCCGACAATCCCGCTCGCGGGCAAGATTGCCGCCGGTTTGCCGATCGAAGCCATCGAGGACCAGCAGGAGCTGAATCTGGCCGAAATGTTCATGGGGCCGGAACTGTTTGCGCTGCGCGTCACCGGTGACTCGATGATCGACGCCGGCATCCTCGACGATGACTACGTCATTATCAGGAAGCAACCGGTCGCCAACGACGGTGATATCGTTGTGGCGATGATCGACAAGGCCGAGGCCACGTTGAAACGGTTCAAGCGGCGCAGCGAAAACCAGGTTGCACTCATTCCGGAAAATGCTGAAATGGAACCGATGATTTATCCCGCCGAACGCGTTAGCATCCACGGAATTCTGGTCGGCCAGCTACGCAACTACCGCTAATAAGGCGTCATTCTCGCGTAAGCGGGGATCGGGCAATATGTTTTTAATGTTGTCGATTAGCGCTTGTGGTGTCGGCTTATAGTGCGCAGCATATCGGCGAGAATCCTGGGATTTCCGGCCACCACCTGGCCGTTTTCGAGGAATTTTTCATCACCCTGGTAATCCGTTACCAGTCCGCCTGCTTCGCGGACGATCAGGGCGCCGGCGGCCATGTCCCAGGCGTTGAGTCCGGACTCCCAGAATCCATCGAGGCGGCCTGCCGCGACATAGGCCAGGTCGAGCGCCGCCGAGCCGGCTCGCCTCATGTCGCTGGCCGATTTGAAAAAAGCGCTGAACAATTGCAGGAATTCATCGAGATCGGCTGGATTCTTAAAAGGAAAGCCGGTGCCGATCAATGCGCCTTCGACCGATTTGATCTTGCTGACGCGAATACGTCGGTTATTCAGGGTGGCGCCGTCGCCGCGGCTGGCGGCGAACAGTTCCTGTTTGAACGGATCGTAAATAACGCCATGCGCCAGGCGCCCGCGATGTTCGCAGGCAATAGAGACGGCATATTGAGGAAAGCCGTGAAGGTAGTTGGTGGTGCCGTCGAGCGGATCTATGATCCAGCGGTATTCGCCTTCGCCTTCGATCTTGCCTGACTCTTCTGCGACGATACCGTGATCCGGGTAAGACTTGAGCAAGTCTTCGATGATCCTGGCTTCGGCCTCGCGGTCGACTTCGCTGACGAAATCGTTGCGGGCTTTTACTTCGACCTGCAAGTCGGGTAGTTTGTTGATTTTGCGAACGATAAAATCCCCGGCGCGGTGAGCCGCTCGACTCGCGATATTGAGCATGGGTTGCATGGGCGGGATTTCGTCGTGCTGAAAAAGGCGCGCAGTCTAACAAAGCGCTCGTCAATAGACCAGTGAAACCCGTGGAATACGAGCAGCGAGATTAAGTAATTGAAACTTGAAAATATCAAGATCGTCATGGTCGGCACTACCCATCCCGGAAACATCGGCGCCGCCGCGCGCGCGATGCACAATATGTGCATCGCCAACCTGACCCTGGTCGACCCGCAATGCCCGATCGGGGAAATCGCCTATTCCCGCGCTTCGGGTGCGAATGCGCTGCTGGACAATCGCCAGACCTGCGACCAGCTTGCACAGGCGGTGGCCGATTGCAATTACGTAATCGCAACCAGCGCGCGCCATCGATCGCTGGCCTGGCCCGAGCTCGATCCCGAGGGCCTGGCCGTCAAGCTGTCGTCGATGGATGAAAACGATCGCGTGGCGCTTGTATTCGGGCGCGAACATTCGGGCCTCACCAATGACGAGTTGCAACTCTGTAATCACATGGTGAGCATTCCGACCAACCCGGAATTCAGTTCGCTCAACCTGGCGTCGGCAATCCAGGTACTGTGTTACGAAATCTATCGCCGGCAGGCCAGCCAGCCTGCCGTCAAAGCGCCCGAGCCGCAGGATATGCGAGCCTCCAGCGGCGAAGTCGAACGATATTTCGAGCACCTGCAGCAGGTGCTCGAATCCACTGGTTTCATGGACCCGAAACAACCCGGGCTGATCATGCAGCGACTGCGGCGCTTATACCTGCGCAGCGAATTGACCCGCAACGAAATCAATATCCTGCGCGGCATGCTCAGCGCCATCGAAAAGCGGCGTAATTGACTGTTACAAACTGTTACAAATCGTTACCCGATCGAAAAGCTTTGTAACAGGCCGCTGCCTAGAATCTGTCTTCGTTAATCAACAACGGAGAACCCGATGAAACTTTCAAGCAAAATCATTACCGCGGTACTTATCGTCGCCGGCAGTTCCGGCGCGGTTTACGCTTACAGCAAACATGGCGACTGGGGCATGACGCCCGAGGAAAAGGTCGATTTCGTGACCGAGCGTGTCACCAAAAAACTGGATCTCGATAGCCAGCAACAGCAGAATTTTTCCAGCCTGGCCGAAACCGTGGTCGCGATCATGCTCGAGGCCAGGGCGTCGAAACAGCAGCAAATGGATGAGATTGGCGCATTGTTACAGGATCCGAGCTTCAACCAGGCGCGCGCGCTCGAAATCGTTCAGCGGAAAACGCAGCAGGTCAACGAAAAGGCGCCGCTGGTAATCTCGTCACTCGCCGTTTTTCTCGATTCGCTGAGCGCCGAACAGAAAACGCAATTACAGGAGTTTGTCAAAAATCACCGCCGCCATGGGCATCATGGGCACGGGCAGCGCCACTCCGGCTATGCCGGCAGTGTTGAGTAATCTCACCGCTGGCAGGCAACGCGGCTTCTCAAACGGAAGCCGCGTTGTACAATGTGCGCCTTCAGCTGTTACGGGTGGGCAAATGCGAAAACTTTTACTGATTGACGACGACGAGCGGCTTGCCGAACCGTTGCAACAGTATTTCGCCAGGTTCGATATGTCGCTGCAGAGCGAAACACATCCGTTGCAGGGTATCGAACGCATCAGGCGCGAAAAATTCGACCTGGTCGTGCTCGACGTCATGCTGCCTGAAATCGACGGCTTCGAAACCTGTCGCAGGCTTCGCCAGTTCAGCGATATACCAATCGTTATGCTGACCGCACGCGGCGAAGTCATGGATCGGGTGGTCGGCCTGGAACTAGGCGCCGACGACTATCTGCCCAAACCTTTCGAGCCGCGAGAACTGGTGGCGCGTATCCAGAATATTTTCCGGCGCGGTAAATCGACGGCCTCCGACAGGGTATATCAACTGGGCGAGCTGACGGTCGATCTGGATAAAAAGCAGCTCAGCCGTAACGGCAGCGAAATTCCAATTACCGCGACCGAGTACGAACTTTTGCGCCTGCTGCTACAAAACCAGGACCGCGTCCTGTCTCGCGACGAAATCATGAATGAACTGCGTGGTATAGACGCCGATATTTACAGCCGCGCGATCGATGTGCTGGTCAGCCGACTCAGACAAAAGCTGCAGAGACCCGAGCTGATTCGCACCGTGCGCGGGCAGGGTTACCAGCTCGTTAACCGCTAATGCTCGTCTATCTGCAAACTAAATGGCAAAGCCTGATTTTCAGGCTGTTGTTTTACTTCCTGGTTTCGATACTGGCGCTTGCGGTGGTGCTCGGAATCAGCTTCGCCAAGCGCGTCAAGCC
>CALJQI010000002.1 GCA_937980285.1 uncultured Gammaproteobacteria bacterium
TAACCTTAAATACTTTAGAACTATCAATAACTTATGCTGAAAACTTCGGTTTCGGAGGCGATCAATGTCATCTCGTAAAACGCTTGCCAATGCGATTCGGGCGCTCGCCATGGATGCCGTGCAAAAAGCCAACTCGGGCCACCCAGGTGCGCCGATGGGGATGGCCGATATCGCTGAAGTCCTCTACAACGACTTTATGCGCCATAATCCCGCCAACCCCGAATGGAGCGATCGCGATCGCTTCGTCATGTCCAACGGGCACGGTTCGATGCTGCCATACTCGCTGCTGCACCTCAGCGGTTACGAGATCACCATCGAGGACCTGAAGAACTTTCGCCAGCTGCACTCGAAAACGCCGGGACACCCCGAGCACGGCTACGCGCCGGGCATCGAAACCACCACCGGCCCGCTGGGGCAGGGCATCGCCAACGCGGTTGGCATGGCGATTGCCGAACGTGCGCAGGCCGCCGAATTCAACCGCAATGATTTCAATATCGTCGACCACTTTACCTATGTCTTCATGGGCGATGGCTGCATGATGGAAGGCATATCGCATGAAGTCTGTTCGCTAGCGGGCACCCTCGGCCTCGGCAAGCTGATTGCGTTCTGGGACGATAACGGTATCTCCATCGACGGCAAGGTCGACGGCTGGTTTCTTGACGATACCCCGAAACGTTTCGAAGCCTACGGCTGGCACGTAGTCGAGGTCGACGGCCACAACCCGGACGAAATCAAGATCGCGATCGAGGCCGCGCGCGCGATTACCGCCAAACCCTCGCTGATCTGCTGCAAGACCATTATCGGTTTCGGTTCGCCCAACAAGGCTGGCGGGCACGCCTGTCACGGCGCTCCGCTGGGTGAAGAGGAGGTGGCGCTGGCCCGCGTCGAGCTCAACTGGGAGCACGAGGCCTTCGTCATTCCCGAAGAGGTTTACAAGGGCTGGGATCATCGAGAAAAAGGCCAGCTCCAGGAAGATGCCTGGAAACAGAAGTTCGACGAATACGAGGCCGAGCATCCGGAACTGGCCACCGAATTTAAACGCCGAATTAAAAACAAATTGCCGGAAGACTGGGAAGAAGAAGCCCAGGCCTTTATTGCCGAGGTCGACGAGGCCGCTGAAACAAAGGCCACCCGCCAGGCTTCGCTGGCGGCGATCGAGGCTTATTCACCGCTGCTACCGGAATTGTTCGGCGGTTCCGCCGATCTGGGCTGTTCCAACCTGACCGAGTGGTCAGGCTTCAAACCGATGCGCGCCGAATCGGCCGATGCCAACTACATCAATTACGGTGTGCGCGAATTCGGCATGTCGGCGATAATGAACGGCATCGTACTGCATGGCGGGCTGATTCCCTTCGGCGCGACCTTCCTGGTTTTCTCCGAGTACGCGCGTAACGCGCTGCGCATGGCGGCGCTGATGAAGATCCAGAGTATCTTCGTTTATACCCACGATTCCATCGGACTCGGCGAAGACGGTCCCACGCACCAGGCGGTGGAGCAGATTCCGACCCTGCGCATGATTCCGAACATGCATGTCTGGCGTCCCTGCGACACGGTCGAAACCGCGGTTTGCTGGAAGGCCGCGATCGAACATCGCGACGGTCCGAGTTGCCTGGTGTTTTCGCGCCAGGGTCTCAAGCACCAGCCGCGCAGCAAGGAACAGATACAGGACATCGCGCGCGGCGGCTACGTGCTGCGCGATTGCGAAGGCATTGCCGACGTCATCGTTATCGCCACCGGCTCGGAAGTCGAACTGGTGATGGCCGCCTGCGAGTCGGAAGCGCTCGAGGGCCAGAACATACGCGTGGTTTCAATGCCCAGCACCACGGTATTCGACAGGCAGCCGCAGGAATACCGCGACGAGGTGCTGCCGCCGGGCATTAGCGCCCGCATCGCGGTAGAGGCCGCGGTCACCCATGGCTGGCACAAGTATGTCGGCTCGGACGGCCTCGTCATCGGTATCGATACCTTCGGAGAATCGGCGCCGGCGAAAGAATTATTTGCATATTTCGGTTTCACCGTCGGCAAGGTGGTGGAAGCGATTAACGGTCTTTTAGGAATAGAGTAATTATCAACTTACAGGAGAATGTAATATGACTATACGAGTCGGTATTAACGGTTTCGGCCGGATCGGACGCATGGTGTTTCGCGCGGCCCAGGATTTCAGCGATGTCGAAGTCGTCGGCATCAACGACCTGCTCGACCCCGAGTACCTCGCCTACATGCTCAAGCACGATTCGGTACACGGCAAGTTCAAGGGCGACGTCGCCATCGAGGGCGATACGCTGGTTGTCAACGGGCAGAATATCCGCCTCACCGCGGAACGCGACCCTGCTGAGCTGAAATGGGGCGATATCGATGTCGACATCGTCATCGAGTCTACCGGTTTGTTCCTGACCAAGGAAACCGCGCAGAAGCACATCGACGCGGGCGCCAAAAAAGTCATCATGTCGGCGCCGTCGAAAGACGATACGCCGATGTTCGTCTACGGCGTCAACGACGACGCCTACGCCGGCGAAGCGATTATTTCGAACGCTTCCTGCACCACCAACTGCCTGGCGCCGATCGCCAAGGTTATCGACGATAACTTCGGCCTCAAGCGCGGCCTGATGACGACCGTACACGCCGCTACCGCGACGCAGAAAACCGTCGACGGGCCATCGATGAAGGACTGGCGCGGCGGCCGCGGCATCCTGGAGAACATCATCCCGTCATCCACCGGTGCCGCCAAGGCAGTGGGCAAGGTGTTGCCGGGCCTCAACGGCAAACTCACCGGCATGGCGTTTCGCGTGCCGACTTCCGATGTCTCGGTGGTCGACCTGACCGTCGAACTGGAAAAGGAAGCCAGCTATGAAGACATTTGCGCGGCGATGAAATCGGCTTCCGAGGGCGCAATGAAGGGCGTGCTCGCCTATACCGAGGACAAGGTCGTATCGACCGACTTCCGCGGTGAAGCCTGCACCTCGACCTTCGACGCCGAGGCCGGAATCCAGATGGACGACACTTTCGTCAAGCTGATTTCCTGGTACGACAACGAATGGGGTTATTCCTGCAAAGTCGTCGAGATGGCGCGCGTTATCGCGGCCTAGCCGGTTATAGTCATGCCAGTACTGGAAATGACCGGCCTGGATCTGGCCGGCAAAAGGGTATTGATTCGCCAGGATCTGAACGTCCCGGTCAAGGACGGCGTGGTCACCAGCGATCAGCGCATCAAGGCTTCGCTGCCGGCGATCCGGCATTGTATCGATGCCGGCGCGCGGCTGATGATCATGTCGCACCTGGGTCGTCCCGAGGAAGGCAACCCGGAGTCGCAGTATTCGCTGCGGCCGGTGGCCGATTATCTCGGCGAGGCGCTCTCCAAACCGGTGCCCCTGGTCAGCGATTATCTCGAGCAGGCGCCCGAGATGGCCGACGGTGACGTCGTGCTGCTGGAGAACGTACGTTTCAATCGAGGCGAAAAATCCAACGACGAAAGCCTGTCCCGGCAATACGCCGGTCTGTGCGATATTTTCGTCATGGACGCCTTCGGCACCGCGCACCGCGCGCAGGCTTCGACCCACGGCGCCGGCCGGTTCGCGCCGGTGGCCTGCGCCGGCCCGCTGCTCGCGGCCGAGCTCGA
>CALJQI010000003.1 GCA_937980285.1 uncultured Gammaproteobacteria bacterium
TGCGTTACGACGACCTGCCGACCTACAAGGCGATGCTGTCGTCGGACGATGCCGGTGAAGGCGTCAAGGCCTTCGTCGAAAAGCGCGACGCCAGGTTCAAGGGTCAATAACCATGCTCGACCAGGCAGCCGAAGCGGTCAAACGCGTCACCTGTATCGGCGCCGGTCCGATCGGCGGCGGCTGGGCGGCGCATTTCCTGGCACAGGGCTACAGGGTCACCAGCTACCTGCATGCGCAATCGGAATACGACGCCCTGATGCGCCTGCTCGAAAACGCCTGGACCAGCCTCGAGGAAATAGGGCTCGCCGAAGGCGCGTCGATGGATAACTTCAGCTGGTCCACCGATCTCGCCGAGGCTTGCGAACAGGCCGAATTCATCCAGGAAAGCGTGCCGGAAATACTCGAGCTCAAGCAGGGGCTCTACCAGACCCTCGGCGACATCGTCGATCCCCGGGTGGTCATCGCCTCGAGCACCTCGGGCCTGTCGATGACCGATATCCAGACTCGCTGCTCGACGCCCGAACGCACCGTGGTCGCGCACCCGTTCAACCCGCCTTACCTGCTGCCGCTGGTGGAAATGATCGGCGGCGAGCAAACCAGCCCGCAAACGGTCGAGTGGACGCAAAAATTCTACCAGGCCGCCGGCAAGGCGCCGCTGGTGATGAAAAAGGAAATTCCGGGTTTTATCGCCACCCGACTGCAGGAAGCGATCTGGCGCGAGGCCCTGCACATGGTCGCCAACGGCGAGGCCACGGTCGAGCAGATCGACCAGGCGGTGGTCAACGGTCCCGGACCGCGCTGGGCGCTGATGGGGCCCTGCGAAATTTTTCACGTCGGCGGCGGCGAAGGCGGCATGGCCTATTGCCTGGACCAGTTCGGCCCGGCGCTGAAGCTGCCGTGGACGCGGCTGGTGGCGCCCGAGCTGACCGAAGAACTCAGAAACGCGAGGGTCGACGGATGCGTCGAAATGACCGCCGGCCAGGATTTCGCCGCCTTGAGCAGGAAAATGAATGACGGACTGGTCGAAATCGCGAAAATGAAACGTAAAACGCAAAGCTAGTCCGATTACCCTGGGGGAGATCAAAACATGAACAACGACGTTATCATTACCTGCGCCGTTACCGGCGCCGGCGACACCACCAGCCGCAGCAACCTGGTGCCGATTACGCCGCGCCAGGTCGCCGACGCCGCCATCGAGGCCGCCAATGCCGGCGCCGCGGTGGTGCACGTACACGTGCGCGACCCCGAAACAGGCGCCGGCTCGCGCGATCCGGCGCTGTTTCGCGAAACGGTCGACATGATCCGCGACAGCGGCGTCGACATGATCATCAACCTGACCGCCGGCATGGGCGGCGACTGGGTGCCGAGCGAAGAAGACCCGTCTCTGCCAGGACCGGGTTCGGACATGATCGGTCCCGAGGAGCGCCTCGCCCACGTGATCGACTGCAAACCGGATATCTGCAGCCTCGACTGCGGCACGATGAACTTCGCCGGCGACTACGCCTATATCAATACCGCGCCGTTTTTACGCCGCATGGCGGAAATGGTGCAGGAGATCGGCGTCAAGCCCGAACTCGAAGTTTTCGACCTCGGTCAGATTCGTCTCGCTCGCAGCCTGATCGACGATGGCCTGATCGACGCGCCGCCGATGTTTCAGCTCTGTCTCGGCATTCCCTGGGGCGCCGGCGCCGACACCGAAACCATGACCGCGATGAAACAGGCGCTGCCGCCGGGCGCGCTGTGGGCCGGTTTTGGTATTTCCAGGATGCAGATGCCGATGGTGGCGCAGGCTGTTTTGCTCGGCGGTAACGTGCGCGTCGGCCTGGAAGACAACATTTACCTCGACAAGGGCGTGCTCGCCAGCAACGGCATGCTGGTGGAACGCGCGGTCGAAATTATCGAGCGCATGGGCGCTCGCGTGCTGGGAGCCGACGAGGCGCGCGCCAAAATCGGCCTGAAATAATTTGTCTCCGCGGTAACTCAGCCGCAGCCCTAAAACGATCGTGCCGCGGCCCTTCGGTAGCGGCTGTGCGTTAGCTGGATTACCGCGTAGACCGCCAGTGTGAAAGAGTTCGCGTGCGCGCGGCGCGGGCGTTGATATAATGCAACCTCAATGATCTCGCAAAACATGAGCGTAACCAGCACACAATTTTCGATTGGACAGGTCGTCAAACACCGCATTTACGAATTTCGCGGCGTTATTGTCGACGTCGATCCGGAGTTCAACAACACAGAGGAATGGTGGCTCGCGATTCCCGAAGACGTACGCCCGCGCAAGAATCAGCCGTTTTACCATTTGCTTGCCGAAAACGACTCGACCTCTTACGAGGCCTACGTATCGGAACAAAACCTGCTGATCGACGATACCGGCGAACCGGTCAACCACCCCCAGGTGGCGGAAGTCTTCGGCGAATTCCTCGGCGACAGCTACGCGCTGCCGGACAGCTACCGCAACTAATCTCGGCGTCCCTACCTCAATGGCACTTACCTAAACATGTCATTGCGAGCGCAGCGAAGCAATCTCCGGATAACTTGCTGTCATTTGGGGGATTGCTTCGCCTCAGCCAATGCGTTCGCTGCACTCACGGGCTGGGCCCCGCTCGCAATGACGCCGAATTAGGCCCGAGCTGAAAAAAAAGGGGTGGCAATGCCACCCCTTTCCCATTTACGGCTATTAACCGAACCTAGGCAAACCACCAGCGCTCGGCGTTCTTGGCGCCGTCGAGCTCCCAGTTGGCGCCGATGACGTCCGGCACGTGCAGGCGTTCGTGTACGGCCATGACGTCGGACTGGAACAGCGGCAGCAAGACACCGCCCTCGTGATGCAGAATCTGCTGCATCTCGACATACAGGATACGTCGCTTGTCGGGATCGAGCTCGGCGCGCGCCAGAACCAGCAGCCTGTTGAACTTGTCATGCTTCCAGAAGGTATCGTTCCAGTTGGCGTCGGCGGCGTAAATCAGCGAGAACAGCCAGTCTTCCGTCGCGCGGCCGCTCCAGTAACAGGCGCACCAGGCTTTTTTCATCCACACGTTGCTCCAGTAGCCGTCGTTCGGCTCGCGCACGACATTGATGTTGATACCCGCCGCGCGCGCGGAATCGGCCATCAACAGGCCGGCGTCGGTGGCGCCGCTGAATCCGGTTTCGGCGGCGTGGAAGTCGACATTGAGCTTGCTCATGCCGGCCTTCTTCAGGTGGAACTTGGCCTTGTCCGGATCGTAGGGGCGCTGCGGCAGCTCGGACTCGTTGGCGCGATAGATATTGGCCGGCCCGACGGGATTATCGTTACCCAGCTGGCCGTAACCGTTGACCACCTTCTTCAACCACTGCTCGCGGTCGACGATGTACTTGAGCGCGGTGCGCACGTCGTTGTTGTCGAACGGCGCGGTGTCGGTGCGCATCGGCAGCGTAATCTGCTTGTTGCCGGTGGTCGAATGGATCTTGACCCCCGGGATTCGCTGCATCAGGTGCGCGGTTTGCGTCGGTACGTTGTTCATGCAGTCGATGGAACCGCCCTGCAGCGCCTGGCTGCGCGCGGTGGCATCGGCAATCTGTGTGATTTCGATTTCGTCGAAATGCGCCCTGCCTTCTTTCCAGTAATTCGGATTGCGCGTGGTGAACGAGCGCACGCCCGGATCGTTGTCTTTCAGCACGTAACCGCCGGTACCGACGCCGGACTGCCAGTCGATGCTGCCGTCGCTGTTCGCCGGGCAAATATTCAAATGGTAATCGGTTAGCAGAAACGGGAAGTCGGCATTACCGCCGCTGAGCTCGACCTCGACGCCGTGCTTGCCGTCGGCCTTGATCGAGACGATGCCGTTCATTATGCCCTTGGCGGCGGACTTGGTGTCTTCGCCGCGGTGGTGATTGATCGATGCAATCACGTCTTCCGCGGTCAGGCTGCGGCCGTTGTGGAACTCGACGCCCTGACGCAGCTTGAAGTGCCAGCTCTTTGCGTCGGGGCTTGCTTCCCAGCTTTCCGCCAGTTCGGGAACCAGCTCGCCG
>CALJQI010000004.1 GCA_937980285.1 uncultured Gammaproteobacteria bacterium
GTGCTTATCGGCGATATGGATGATCGAGTCCTTGCTGGTGACCGCCTCGAAACTGGCGTCGGCGAACGGCAGCGGGCCCGGATCGACGCAAATGAATTCGGTTTGCGCCTCGATGCTGTATTTTTGCGCAAGCCCGAGACAGCGATCGATTAGCCACTGCTCGATATCGATGCCGGTGACCTTCGCCACCTGGTGCTGCCTGACCAGGTGAATATCTATACCGCCGAGGCCGCAGCCAATATCGAGCACCGACAGGCCCCGCAGGTCGACCCCTGTAAGGTAACGGTCGACCTCGTCGTTGCCGCCGGGCGACATGTAGCCTTCGCCCCATACGCCCTCGAGCAAGGCCATCAAATTATCATCGTATTCCTGGTGTGGCTCCGCGCTCATTAATAAACCTCCGCTGAAAATTTATCGGGTCTACGTATTAAACACGTATCGGACGATTAATACTCGTCGAATTTATCCGCGCGCGATTCATCAAAGAAATCCAGTTTCGCAATAGCTGGCCCGTTATCCTGCTAGTCAATCACCACCAGTTTTCGCGGCGCCTTTACCGGGAACTCCGCGATCTCCTCCTTGAACAGGAGCGTGCAGATGTAATAGGTAATCCCCGACATGCGCGGACTGAAAAACTGGCTTTCGAAGTTGACGCAGGTCCTGGCTTCGAACGCTTTGTCCGATTCGCCGTCGCTCATTTCGTAAACGAAGTTGCCCACCCAGTCGGGCGGGAAACCGATGCCGAGCTCGTAACCGCCGACCCAGCCGGCGTCGGACCAGATGCCGACCTCGTCGTAATAGTCTCTTGCCGCGGTCACCAGGTCGCCGACCGTCAATCCCGGTTTCAGGATGCCGGCGATGACGTCGAACACGCCGGATGACCTGTCGTGGTAATCGAGCACGTCCCTGGGCGGGTCGCCGACGTAAAACGAGCGCGCCGCGTTGGCGTGATAACGCCAGTAAACCCCGCTGACGTCGATGTTGACCTGCTCGCCGGCCATGATCACCTTGCGGCTCGCCAGCGAATGCCCGGTGTTGGCTTTCGGCCCCGATAGCACCGGCAGCGTGATCGCCGGGTTTTCGCCGCCGGCCTTTGCCATCGCGCGAATCATTTCGCCGTAGACTTCGAGCTCGGTGACCCCGGCGCGGATGGTCTGGCGCGCCGCCTCGATGCCGATGTCGGTAATGCGCGCGGCGTGTTCGATGTAGGCTATTTCCTGCGGCGATTTTACCCAGCGCAGTTCGCGTAACAGGTCGCTGCCGTCGGTTACGCTGGCGCCGGTGGCTTCGAAGGCGGCGCTAAAGCGCGCGCTGATCGCCGGATTGGGGCGATAGCTATAGAGCTCCATGCCGACCCGGCCGCCCAGCCATCCCTCGGCCTCGAGCTCGTCGATGATGAAAGCGATGCCGTCGCGGCGATTGTCGATCGGAAAGCTGCGGATATCCTCGGCGCAGGGGACGAAGCGGCACATGACTTTTTCGCTCGGGGTGTCGAACAGGATGAAGCGGTCGTGATCGACGTGAATGGCGATGCCGCTGGTGGCCGGCCACTGTTTCTGGCTTTGCGCCTGGTACCATTCGCAGGTATAGCCGCTGACGTAGTAAAGACTTTCCGGCGCCGTCAGCCACAGAAGGTCGATCCTGTCGCGCGCCATGCGCTGTCGAATCGCCTGTAGCCGGGATTTGAATTCGGCCAGCGAGAAGCCGAGTTCCATCGCCGGGTTACACTGTTCCAGCACCAGGTCGCGATTCTGTCCCATAACGATTACTCCAAGGATGAAAGCCGGATCTAAGATTCCGTAAATGTATGCAGAATATCAGCCTCGATCGCCGCTGTCAGATCGGATGATCCGCGTTCGGCGGGGCAGGGCTGGCATCCCGTTAACGCCTGATCACCAGTACGCGCGAATCGATACCCTGCTGGCGAATATACTCGGCTTCGACGATCTGCTCGATCTCAAATTCGTGTAATTGCGCCACGCGGTAGACTTCGGCTTCCAGCGACAGCTGGCGCCAGGCCGCGCCGTTGACCGTAATCACGCACAGGCCGCCCGGCGCCACGCAATTCACCACGTGGTGCAAATCGGTTATTCTAGGCACCGCGAAAGCAAAAAGGCCGACGCAGAGCAGGCAGTCATAGGGTTCCTCGAGGTCCATGGCGGTGGTGAAATCGTGTTGCCACAGCCTGTCGTAAACCTTGCGTTTTTCCGCCAGCGCCAGCATTTCGCGCGAGAAATCGGCGCCGTCCAGGTTCTGGTAGCCCAGTGAGCGCAGGTATTCACCGGCCAGCCCGGTGCCGCAGGCGACGTCGAGCACGCGCAGCGAACGGTCTTCGACCAGCCCGGCAAAAATATCGCCGGCCGCGCGCCAGGCAACGTAATCCAGGTCGTCGACGAGATCGGCGTCGTAGCTGGCGGCCCACTCGTCGTACTGTTGCTGCTTGTCCTGATCGCGGCCATAGGCCGCGGCCAGGCGCGCGTCGAAGCGGTCGATATCGATGTCATTTTTACTCATGTTGGGCCCCGCGATCGAGATCACCGCCCCGATTTACCACATAAATCCGCCTGAATCCACGGCTGCCGGGGCAGTTCGCGGCCAGGTCCGCGTAGACGCAACCGAAAACAGTGTTTATTCTAGGCGCGCCATCGCTTGCGCGTATTGCACCAGTGATGTCGTATCGAATCTGACGGGAGGGGAGCCATGAAGCCGGTACTGGTGGTACAGGGCGCGAGCAGCATCGACGAGGTGCCGCGCCTGGCCGAGCTGGAAAACGACGTCGAAATCCGTTTGGCCACGTCGACCGACGAGCTGCGCAGCGCCCTGCCCGGGGCAGAGGCCATGCTCGGCTGGAACTTCCGCGCCGATAGCCTGCGGCAAGCCTGGGATCGCGCCGGCGATCTGCGCTGGATTCACTGGGGCGGTGCCGGCGTCGATGCGGCTATGTTTGCCGAGCTGAGACAAAGCGACATCGTATTGACCAATGCGCGCGGAGTTTTCGATCAGCCGATGGCCGAATGGGTGCTGGGGATGATTCTCTGTTTCGCCAAGCGTTTTCCGCAAACGCTCGAATTCCAGGCCAAACACGAATGGAATTACCGGCTCTCCGAATCGGTGGCGGGCAAACGCGCGCTGGTGGTCGGCGTCGGTTCGATCGGCCGCGCGGTAGGTCGCCTGTTGCAGGCGGCCGGCATGAAGGTCGACGCCGTCGGTCGCAGCGCGCGCGACGGGGGCGCCGATTTCGATTACATCCATGCCGTCGCCGACCTGCACGCGCAGCTGCCGCTGGCCGATTACGTCGTTCTGATTACGCCGCTGACCGACGATACGCGTAACCTTTTCGGCGCCGCCGAATTTGCCGCCATGGCGAGTCACGCGCGCTTCATCAACATTGGCCGCGGCGCGCTGGTGGTGGAGGCGGAGCTGCTGCGGGCCCTGCATGACGGCCAGATTGCCGGCGCCGCGCTCGATGTTTTCGTCGAGGAGCCGTTACCGGCTGACAGCCCCTTCTGGTCGGCGCCGAATTGCCTGGTATCGCCGCACATGTCAGGTGACTACGTTGAATTCGAAGCCGCAATGGCGGACCAGTTCATGGACAACTGGGCGCGCTTCATCGCCGGAGAACCATTCCCCAACGTCGTCGACAAGACGCTTGGCTTCGTCTCCGGCAGCCAGGCCTAGCGCCGTGCCCGGCAGCGGCAACCTGGCCTGCATGGTCGATTACGACACCCTCGGTAACGGCGGGAAAGTCATCAGCTGCGCCGGGCAATAACAGCCAGATGTTCAATGTCATCCTGTTTTCCTGATACGCAGGAAGCGAGCACTGGTTGAACTGCCGATC
>CALJQI010000005.1 GCA_937980285.1 uncultured Gammaproteobacteria bacterium
GCCTCCCAGCTGGTCGAACTCATCTTGTTGACGGTTTCGTTTAGCGCCACGAACAGCAGTATCAACAGGAGTATCAGGTAACGAAGATTTCTTGACATTAACCCTGGCTCAACAGGCTTTCGGCCTGCTGCAACACCTCGATCCCGGCGCCTTTACGGTAGGCGTTTTCACTGATGTAACGGCGCCAGCGGCGCGCGTTGGCTTCGCCGTTGAACAGCCCCATCAGGTGCCGCACCATTCGCGTCAGCGGCACGCCGAGCGCCAGCTGCTGCTCGATATAGGGGTAAAACCGGTGCAGCAGGCCGATTCGATCGGGGCTTTCGATCGGCTGCCCGCCAAAGATGGTCGCATCGACGTCGTGCAGCAGGTAAGGATTGTTATAGGGCTCGCGCCCGAGCATGACGCCGTCGACATGGCGCAGATGCTCGAGGCAGGCATCCAGGGTCTTGATACCGCCATTGATTATGATTTCCTGGCGCGGGAAGTCCCGCTTCAGTCGATAAACCCAGTCGTATTTCAACGGCGGAATTTCACGGTTCTGTTTCGGGCTGAGCCCCTGCAGCCATGCGTTGCGCGCATGTACGATCAGCGACTCGGCCCCGGCCTCGATTTGCGCCTCGGCGAAGGCGGCAAAGACATCGTAGTCTTCCTGCTGATCGACACCGGTGCGGTGCTTCACCGTTACCGGTAACGGCGTCGCTGACTTCAATGCCGCGACGCAGTCGGCCACCAGCGGCGGATCCCGCATCAGGCAGGCGCCAAAGCTGCCGGATTGCACACGGTCGCTGGGACAGCCGCAGTTGAGGTTGATCTCGTCGTAACCGTACTGCGCGCAAACCTGCGCCGCGCGATACAGCAATTGCGGATCCGAGCCACCCAGCTGCACCGCGAGTGGATGTTCCGCCTCGCTGAATTCGAGCAGGCGATCGCGATTTCCGTGCACGATGGCGGCGGCCGTGACCATTTCGGTGTAGAGCAGGATGTTATCCGAGAACAGGCGCAGAAAATAACGGCTGTGCCGATCGGAACAATCCATCATCGGCGCGATACAAAAGCGCCGCCTGAGCTGCGAATGGCCGGCGGCAGTTAGCGCACTGGCTTCGTCGAGCGCCCGCATTCAGGCTATTCTCCTGACATCCTGAACATTCGGTAACTGCGAAAGCTTGTCGATGATCATAACCAGTTCGTCGACGCTGTGGATCTCCATGGTCAGGCGGGTATAAACCATTTGCTCAGCCTGGTTGGTGTTCGAATTGATGTTCAGCAGGTTTATTTTCAGGTTGGCCAGAATGGTGCTGATATCCTGCATCAGCCCGGTGCGCTGGTAGGCGGTCATGCTGACTTCCACCGGATAAACCGAGCCGCCCTGGTGGCCCCATTCGACCTCGATCAGGCGCTGCCGCTTCTCCTCCGGCAGGGACAGGATATTCGGGCAACTGTGCTTGTGTATGGTGATGCCGCTGTTGACCGTGATAAAGCCGATGATGGAATCGCCGGGCACCGGCTTGCAGCAGCGACCGAACTGGGTCATCAGGTTGCCGACGCCGTGGATACTGACCTCGTCCTTCGAAGACGGCGCGCGGGTTTCTTTCTTGACCTTCTTGAACGGATCCTGCTCGGGCTCTGTTTGCAGGTATCCCAGTATCTGCGCCGAGGTAATCTGGCCGCGCCCGATATCGGCATAGAAATGGTCAGCATCCTTGCGCTTGAAATGCGTCAGTAACTGTTTCAGGTCGGCGTTGTGAATCGAATACTTGCTCAGCATGCGATCGTAGATCGCCTTGCCGTCGAGCAGGTTTTGCTCGAAATCCTGGTGATTGAACCAGTTACGCACCTTGGAACGGGTGCCGGCGGACTTGATGAAACCGAGATTCTTGTTCATCCAGTCGCGGCTGGGTCGACTTTCCCTGGTGGTCAGAATTTCCACTTCGTCGCCGGTCTTCAGTACCGTGGTCAGGTTGACGATGCGCCCGTTGACCTTGGCGCCGCGGCAACGATGACCGACCTGGGTGTGAATGCTGTAGGCGAAATCCAGCGGCGTACCGCCCTGCGGGATATCGACAATCTGGCCGGTGGGCGTAAACACGTAGACGCGATCGCTACCCTGCTCGGTCGAAATCTCCGAAATCACGTCGGAAACTTCCTCCGCGCTACCCTGCAGCAAATCGCGCATTTGCGCGATACTCGCTTCCATGCGCTGATCGAGCCTGGCGCCTTCCTTGTAGCGCCAGTGCGAAGCCACGCCGAGCTCTGAATTTTCATGCATTTCGTGGGTACGTATCTGTACTTCGACGATCTTGCCGTCCTCCGCGACTACCGCGGTATGCAGCGAGCGATAGCCATTTTGCTTGGGATTGGCGATATAGTCGTCGAATTCGCTGGGAATATGCTGCCAGGTGGTATGCACCACCCCGAGCACCGCGTAACAATCGGCGACCGAGTCGACCAGGATGCGCACCGCGCGCACATCGAAAAGTTCGTGAAATTCCAGGTTCTTGCGCTGCATCTTGCGCCAGATACTGACGATGTGCTTCACCCTGCCCTGCACGCTGGCGTCTATTTCCTGCTCCCGCAGCAGGGTTTTCAGCTGCGCGGTAAAGCTTTCGATAAAGGCCTCGCGCTCGCTGCGCTTTTCTTCCAGCAGTTTGGCGACGCGCTTGTAGACCAGCGGTTCCAGCGCCCTGAAGGCAAGATCCTCCAGTTCCCACTTGAGCAAGCCCATGCCCAGGCGGTTGGCCAGCGGCGCGTAGATATCGAGAGTTTCCTGCGCGATGCGACGGCGCAGTTCGTAGTCGCCGTGCTTCAGCAGACGCAGGCGCTCGACCCGGTAACAGAGCTTGATCAGCATCACGCGAACGTCACTGATGATCGCCAATAGCAGCCGCCGAAGCTTTTCCGCCTGTTCGGGGCTGTCGATACTCGCCGGCGAGCCGTCCTTGAGCGTATTGAGCTGGTTTACACCCTGCGTCAATTGCGCGATCTTGCCGCCAAACTCCTGCTCGATTGCCTTGTGGTCCAGCACATCGCGCAAATCGGGGTCGCTCAACAGGGTCGCGACGACGGCTTCGCGATCGCTGCCCAGTTCGAGCACCCGTAGCGCGACATCGATACCGTTCGGCTTGCCCTTGTCGCTATGTAGCGCGCCCGCGGCATGCTCGAAGGCGGCCTCGAGCTGCTGATCCCAGCCGATACGGCGGGTCGCCTCATCTTTGAAGGCATCATGTACTTCGCTGTTGATCACGGCCGGCATCAGGAACGTAAAATTTTCATCGGCGAAACATTATAGACCCTGCGGCTCACCAGCGTCCCGGCAATTGTCAGCACCAGGCAGGAAGACAGCATCCCGTATGCCCATACCGCGAGCGAAAAATGAAACTCGATGTTGAAGAAATAAACGCTGATCACCCAGCCCGCCAGGGTGGCGAAAGAGGCCGAGAAAAAGCCGATCAGGCCGCCCATCAGCGTAAACTCGAGTACATGCACGCGGTAGAGCTGGCTGGTGTGCGCACTCAATGCTCGCAGTAGCGAGGACTCGATCTCGCGCTCCTGGCGACCGGTTTGAATCGCGGCCAGCAACACGATCATCGCCGACACCAGCGCAAAGATGAAGAAAAACTGCAGCGCGACGCTGGCCTTGTCGACGATAGCGCGCACGCGCGCCATTATTTCGCTGATATCGAGCAGCGTTATCGACGGAAAGCGTTTCAGCAGACGCTTCAGGTCGAGCCTGCTGCGATCCTCGATGTAGGCGCTCATGAGCCCGGTTTGCGGCATATCCGCCAGCAACTCGGGATTGGTAATCAGGTAAAAATTCGGCTTGAAATTTTCCCACAGCACGCTGCGAATACTGGTAACCGGGGCTCGCAGCGTTTTGCTGCCGACGGTCAGGGTCAGCTGGTCGCCGATTTCGAGTTCGAGCCTTTCCGCCATGCCCTGCTCCACCGAAACCTGGGCACGCGGACTATCCGCATCGAGCCACTCCCCGGCGACGATCTCGTTATCGTCCGGCAATTCCCTGGCATGAGTCATATTGAAGGTATGTTTGACCAGGTGCTCCGCGCGCGGATCGACGAAGTCGATCGCGCCGATGTCAACCGAATTGATTTGTGTCAGCCGTGCCCGCGCCAGTGCATAAGGCTTCGAAGACTCGATCCGGTGCTGCTGCATATAGGCGCCGACGGCATCGATATCGTCGCTGCGAATATTGATCAAAAAGTAATTGGGAATATCCTGCGGCAGCTGTTCATGCCACGACCCCAGCAGTTCGTCCTTTACCACCGCGATCAGCAGGATCGCGATCAGCACCAGGCTGAAACCCGACATCACGTAAATCGCGCCGCGTGACACCGCCTGCAGCCGGCTCAGCAGGTACTGGCGCAGCCAGAAGCGCCGCTGCGACGAAAACAGCAGCAGCCTGATCATCCAGCCCAGCACCAGCGGCAGAACGAAAGCGCACACCAGCACCAGCGCCAGCGTGGCCACCGCCAGCATCGAGCTTTGCATCAACAGCACCAGCACCACGAAGACCGCGACGATAGCGCTGCCGCTGATCAGCAGGCCGCGCAACCAGGAACGGCGATTTACCGCTGTGCGCAATACCTGCATCGGCGGCGTCGCGGTGGCGTTGACCAGGTAAGGCAGCGAAAACCCGGCCAGCGCCAGGAAACCGACCAGGGTGGCGGAAAGAAACGGCTTAAGGCTATACACCTGCGGCAGGCTTTTGCCAAACCAGCCGTCCAGCGCCCACTGTAGCGGAAACTGGGTGACCCAGCCGAGCGCGATCCCGGCGATGGTGGCGGCGACCCACAGGCCACCCAGCTGCCGCAGGTAATATCGGAACAGGCTGCGCTGAGAAATTCCAAAGGCGCGCAACATGGCGACCTTGGGCGCCTCGCGGTTAGCTGTATAACGCGCGGTAATCGCGATCGCGGCCATCGCGATCACCAGCGTCAACACGATCGCGAGCGCGAAAAACTTGCGCGTGCGCTCTAACGCTCGTCGCATTTCCGGACGCGCGTTTTCCAGGTCCTGAATTTCCTCGCCGGCTTTCAGATTAATCGTCAGCCAGATCTTGAAGCGGTTGATATCGCTCAGTTCGCCGGCAAACATCATGCGGTGGCGCACGCGGCTTCCCGGCACCACCAGGCCGGTCGCGGGCAGATCCTCGAGATTCATCAGAACCCGCGGCGCAAGATTGAAAATAGCGCCGCCGCGATCGGGCTCGAAGGTCAGCAGCCAGCGCGCATCGAAACTCGCCTCGCCGAGACTGAACGACTGCCCGACGAGCTCGGCAAGCTTGCTACCGACCCAGACTTCACCGCTGGCGGGAATGCCGCTGGCATAGGTTCGTTCGCCGGTGACGCCCAACGCGCGCTCGAGTCGTCCGCGTAACGGGTAGGCATTATCGACCGCTTTCAATTCGACCAGTCTCGGATTGTCATCGATAAAGATCGCTGTGCGCATACTGACGCTGCTGCTAACCCGCAGGCCGTGCTGCTTCGCCACCTCGCGGTACTCGGCATCGAACTCGCGCCCCGAAATAACGACCATGTCGGCCGCCAGCAACTCGCTGGCCTGGCGATCGAGCAGCAGACCGATTCGGTCGGTAATCAACTGGCTCGAGGTGACGATTGCAACCGTAATCACGGTAGCGACGAACATCAGCCAGTAGGAATGTATGGTGGCGCGTCGGAGTTTCATCGAATCAGCTTCACAGTAAGCGCCCGGACTCGATCAGGATCTGCCGGTCGCCCCGCTCCAGCAACTCGCTTTCGTGGGTCACCAGCACCAGCGTGGTGCCGGACTGGTCGCGCAGGTGGAACATCAGGTCGGCTATCTGGCGCCCGGTGCCGGCATCGAGATTGCCGGTGGGCTCATCGGCGAACAGCACCTGCGGCTTGATCGCAAAGGCGCGCGCGATCGCGACCCGCTGTTGCTCTCCGCCTGACAGGTGCTCGACCAGGGTGTTGACTTTTTTCTCCAGCCCGACCTGTCGCAGGCTCTCAATGGCGAGCTGCGGCGCATTGTCAATGCCCGATAATTCCAGCGGCAGCATTACGTTTTGCAGGGCATTCGCGCCCTGCACCAGGTGAAACGACTGGAACACGAAGCCGACCCTGCCGGCGCGAACCGAGGCGCGTTGCTCTTCGTTGCGGCGCGCGAGATTTTCACCGAACAGGAAAACGTCCCCGCTGCTGGCCTGGTCGAGGCCGGCCATCAGTCCCAACAGCGTGGTTTTGCCGGAACCCGAGGCTCCCTTGATAACTACCGCTTCCTGGTACTTAACATCGAGCGATATATTATTTAGGATGTCGAGCTTGCCATCTGGCGTATCTACGAACTTACCAACCTGGTTTAATGCGATGCAGAGATTATCTTCAGCCATGTTCCTGTTTGTGTTGCTGGGGTTTCATTCCTGTGCTTATGCAAACCACACTCCGATCAGTATCCTGATTTTAGGCGACAGCCTGAGCGCCGCCCACAATATTCCGCTGCAGCAGGGCTGGCCACAATTATTTAGCAACAATATAAGGTCAAGTTTGCCGCAAACAAGCATTATTAACGCCAGCATCAGCGGTGAAACGACTTACGGCGGCCTGCAACGGCTGCCGCAACTGCTCGAGCAGCACAAGCCCACTCACCTGATCATCGAACTCGGCGGCAACGACGGACTGCGCGGGCTCGGTTTCGATCAGAGCAGCGAAAACCTGCGCCAAATGGTGCAACTGGCGCAGGCGCGTGAAACAAGCGTTTTGTTGATCGGGGTGCGCATGCCGCCGAACTTTGGCGCTGCCTATAACGCGCGCTTCCAGCAGGTATTCGAAAACATAGCCGCCGAGCTTGCAATTCACTACCTGCCCAGGTTCCTCGACGGCATCGCCGCCAGCGACCCCGCCCTGATGCAGGCGGACGGAATTCATCCTACCGCGATCGCGCAACCGTTACTGGCCGACAAGGTCGAAAAACGCATGCTGGAAATTCTCAGGCACTAAGCAGGTTTTCGAGCTCGTGCAGGTCGGTGACCTGGTGCACCGGCTCGGGTAAATGATCGGGCCAGCAGGTTTGTTCACGGTTAATCCAGACTGCGTGGTAACCGGCCTGCAGCGAGCCAACCACGTCGTAGGCCGGGTGATCGCCGACATAGACGATTTCTTCCGGGGCCGCCTCGAAACGTTCGGCGAAATGCCGGTAAATCAACGGGTCGGGTTTGGCCGCCTGTATCTCCGCGGCGCTGACCGAATCCTCGATCAGGTGCCCCAGCCCGACGTGTTCGACGCTGGCGTTGCCGTTGCTGATGGCGCCGATGCGGAAACGCTGCTTCAAGCGCTGCAGGCAGGGCAATACGTCATCGTAAAACGACACCCGCTGGCGGGCCTCGAAAAACACATCGAAACCCTGCTGTGACAACCGCTCCCCATCGTAATCGTGTAACTCGCCGATATGTCGCAGGAAGTCGCAGCGCATCAGCGTCATATCCACCGAGTAGCGCCGATCGCGGGTACTGAACTCGCGGCGCAGGTCGACCATGGCCTCTGGGTCGTGGTTATCGGTAATACGCGGGTAGTATTGCTGCAGCCACTGGTAGAGCGTTTCCTCGGCACGATGGATGGTTGGCATACAGGGCCAAAGGGTATCATCCAGGTCAAAGGCAACAACAGTTACTTGCTCGAACACGGCAGCCGGCTCCAATAATCGCAGCATCGAATTCTAATGCTTTTGCCGGTGACGCGAAACCGGGTGCGGGATTTTATCGGCGATTAGCCCCGGCGTAACCGCAAGCGAACAGGCTTGTTCGGCATTGGAGCGGTCAAACGAGCAGATGCGTAAACGTCGCATCGCCTTTTTTGGCGGAATTTCATATCCCGGCGGGTAATCAAATAGATACGTCGGTGAATATCGATACGGAGGTAAAAATCTTTCACTGTCATCGATTGTTCTTTACTATAGCCGCCACCAGTTAGCAGACAGCAACATGAACACAACTCATAGCAGGCATGCCGTCGACGTATCCGGAGTCGTCATCGGCGGCGACGCACCGATAGTGGTGCAGTCGATGACCAATACCGATACCGCCGATATCGCGGCCACGGTGACCCAGGTCAGGCAATTGTACGAAGCCGGCTCGGAGCTGGTGCGGGTTACCGTCAACAACGATGCCGCCGCCAGCGCAGTGCCGCACATCGTTGAACAGCTCGACAGCCAGGGCTGCCGGGTACCGATTATCGGCGACTTTCATTTCAACGGTCACAAGTTGCTACGCCAGCATGACGCCTGTGCACAAGCGCTGGCCAAGTATCGCATCAACCCGGGCAACGTCGGCCGCGGTAAAAAACGCGACCCGCAGTTCAGCGAAATGATCGAAGTCGCCTGCCGTTACGACAAGCCGGTGCGCATCGGCGTCAACTGGGGCAGCCTCGATCAGCAACTGCTGGCTAATTTGCTGACTCGCAATGCCGACCTGGCCGATCCACTGTCGCTGCAGTCGGTCAATCGCCAGGCCGTCATCGATTCCGCGCTGCAAAGCGCCCGCCTCGCCGAGGACATCGGCCTCGCCGCCAATCGTATCGTTATCAGTTGCAAAATGAGCCGCGTCCCGGACCTCGTCGATGTCTACCAGACCCTCGCGCAGCGCTGCCGGTATGCCCTGCACCTTGGTTTGACCGAGGCCGGCATGGGTGACCAGGGCGTCATCGCCTCGAGCGCGGCGCTGGCTATACTGCTCGACCAGGGCATCGGCGACACCATCAGGGTTTCGCTGACCCCCGAACCCGGGGCGGCGCGCGAACGCGAGGTCAGGATCGCCCAGCAAATCCTGCAGTCGCTCGATATCCGCGCCTTCAGCCCCAGCGTTACCGCCTGCCCCGGCTGCGGACGCACCACCAGCGAGTTTTTCCAGGTGCTGGCGCGGCAGATCCAGCAGGAACTCGACAGCTCCATGCCCGAATGGAAACACCGCTATCCGGGCGTCGAAACCATGAAAGTCGCGGTTATGGGATGTGTCGTCAACGGTCCCGGGGAGAGTAAACATGCCAACATCGGCATCAGTCTGCCAGGCACCGGCGAACAGCCGGTGGCCCCGGTATACGAGGACGGCAACAAGACAGTCACCTTAAAGGGAGATAATATTGCCGCTGAATTTATCGGGCTGGTAAAAGCCTACGTCGAAAGCCATTACGGCGCAGCTTAGTTCTTGATATCTTCGATTTCGCAGGCGATTTCGAATAAAACATCGTTATTGACCACCCGCATTACCACGACCGTGGCTTCCATTGGCGGGGTGATCGAGTTGCTCGGCGTCAGCGTGATATCCAGCCTGTCGCCGGCTTCGAACTCGGTGTTCGAAGTAAAGAGAATTCCCTTACTGCTCAGGTTGATCACGTTACCCTGGTATTGCTTTGAGCTACCCGATGCCGAAAAACTCAATTCACAGTCGATAGGCATGCGCAGAAAATCACGTTTTTCGGCGTAGTCGATCATTGACGAGTCCCGTTACAGTTTGAATAATTTTCCGAAGTTCGCCACATCGAGTATCTTGCGTACTTCGGGTGAGGCCTGGGTAATTTCGATAT
>CALJQI010000006.1 GCA_937980285.1 uncultured Gammaproteobacteria bacterium
CCTGGTCGCGGTGTGCGCGTTGATGGTCGCCGGGCAGGCGCTGGTGCGTACCGGCGCGCTGGAACCGATCGGGCGCCAGCTGGCGCGCTGGTGGTCACACCGACCGCTGCTGACATTTCTGCTCACGCTGGTGATCGGCGCAATGCTGAGCGCGTTCATCAACAACACACCTGTGGTGATACTGTTATTGCCGATACTGATCAGCGTGTCGTTGAAAACCGGGACGCCCGCATCCGACCTGCTGATGCCGATGGGCCTGGCGACCTCGATCGGCGGCCTGGCGACCAGCATCGGTACTTCGACCAACTTACTGGTAGTTGCGGTGGCCGCCGATCTCGGCCTGCGCGAGCTCGGCATGTTCGATTTCGCCTTTCCGGCGATCATCGCCGGCAGCGTTGGCGTGGCATACCTGTGGCTGCTGGCGCCGAGGCTGCTGCCGCAGCGTGAAGCGCGCCTGCCGACGACCTCGCCACGGCTTTTTACCGCGCAACTGCGTATTCACGATGACAGCGTAATCAACCAGAAAAAACTGTCCGAGGCGATTGCGCTCGGCGGCGGCAATCTCGAAGTCGTGCACATACTGCGCGGCAAGAAAAACAACCGCCTGGTGGCAATCCCGGACATGGTGCTGCGCAGCGGCGACCGGATCATCGTCAACAGCACGCCCGGCCGACTCAAGGAACTGGAAACGGTACTCGGCGCCAGCCTGTTTTCGGGCGATGAACGGGTCGACGACGAGCACCCGCTGCGCGATACCACGCAGCAGATCGCCGAGGTGGTGGTAGTGCCGGGATCGACCCTCGACGGACGGACCCTGGCCAATATACGCTTTCGCGAGCGATACCAGCTAATGGTGCTGGCGCTGTTTCGCTCCAATAAATGGGCCAGCAAGCAGGGTACCGAGCATACCGAGGATACGCGCCTGCATTCGGGCGACGTGCTTCTGGTGCAGGGATCGGTGAGCAACATCAAGCGCCTCAAGTCGAGCCGCAACCTGCTGGTGCTGGATGCCAAGGCGGCGCTGCCGATATCGAAACGCGCACCGCTGGCGATGTTGATCATGCTGTGGATTATCCTGATGGCCGCATTCGGATTGCTGCCGATCGCGGTCAGCGCACTTTGCGGTGTGATGCTGATGCTGTTGACCGGCTGTATCAAGTGGTTCGACGCTACGCGTGCGTTGAGCGCATCGGTGATATTACTGATTGTCACCAGCCTCGCGATGGGCACCGCCATGGTCGAAACCGGCGGCGCCGATATTATCGCCAGCGCCTACGTGGCATTAACCGCCGGTGCGTCACCGACCATCATTTTGAGCGGACTGCTGGCGATGATGGCGATTTTGACCAACGTCGTGTCCAACAATGCCGCGGCGGTCATCGGTACGCCGATCGCGATCGGCATTGCGCATCAACTGGGTCAGCCGGCGGAGCCTTTCGTGCTGGCGGTCATATTCGGCGCCAACATGAGCTTCGCCACGCCGATGGCCTACCAGACCAATCTGCTGGTGATGAACGCCGGCAATTACCGTTTCTCCGACTTTGTGCGCGTCGGCCTGCCGCTGGTGCTGCTGATGTGGGCGTTGCTGAGCTTTTTACTGCCCTGGTTGTACGGCATCTAGACGCTATGGCGAGCGCCCGCCGGCTCCGGTACACTCCTGTCTTTTGCGCTGCAACTCACCATGAAAACGCAACTACTGATAATGCTCGAAATGCAGGACGCGATGAATGCGCGCGTCAATCCCGACTGGCGCCAGGCCGGCAACGCCTGGTATCGCGCGATCTGGACCGAATGCGCCGAGATGCTCGACCATTACGGCTGGAAATGGTGGAAGCACCAGCAACCCGACCTCGAGCAGGTGCAGCTGGAGCTGGTCGATATCCTGCATTTCGCGATCAGCGACTACCTGTTGCAGGATGCCGACAACGAGGCCGTCGCCGATCGTATCGCCGCGGAAATCATGGATCCGCGCCAGGATCGGGATATTCGCGCCGCGATCGAATCCATGGCGCAATCCACGATTGCCAATCGTTCGATGCATTTCTCCGATTTCGCCAACGTGATGGCGCTGATCGAGATGGATTTCGATAGCCTCTATCGAACCTATGTCGGCAAGAATGTGCTCAACTTCTTTCGCCAGGATCACGGCTACAAGGACGGCAGCTATATCAAGGTCTGGCAGGGCAGGGAAGACAACGAGCACCTGGTCGAGGTGCTCGCTGATCTGGATAGCGGCAGCCCGGATTTCCGCGAGCAGGTCTACCAGGGGCTTGGCCGGCGCTACCCCGGCTGATTGCCGACAGCAGCCAGTAGAATCGCTTTTATTTATCTAGACGATCGAACTTTGCAACCGCGTTGTAAATGTCTATGCTGTCCGAATGCGCGTTATATTAGTAAGGCATTACCAGACCCTGTCGAACGCGGCAGGGCGTATTCTGGGCTGGGCGGATTCGCCGCCCTGCGTCGATTGGAGAGCTGACGTTGATTTCATCGCCAGCCAGTTGCGCAAGGGTGACGTCGGTATCGACGCCGTTTACGCTAGCGACCTGACTCGCGCCCGGCAAACCGCGATAAGCTATGCCGAGTCGTTTGGCGTCGCCGATGTCATCGCTGTTCCCGAACTCAGGGAAATCAACTACGGCAAGTTGCAGACACGGGAAAAGTCCACGGCTTTTAGCCAGTATCCGGAGCACAAAAAGGATCCGGATCTTGTCTATCCGGATGGTGAGAGTTTTCGTCAAATGCAGCGCAGAAGCGTGCCTTTCGTAACCTCCCTGGCGACGGCTTACCCGAATTCCACGATACTGGTGGTTTCGCATGCGGGCGTGATTCGCGGGCTTGTCAGTTATTTTCTAAAGCTGGAATATGCGCTCAATCTGAGGCGGAAAATATCGTTTCGCTACATAGGCGACTTTGTTTTCGAGGGCAAGGATCGCGTACATTACAACGAACTCGGGCAGCCTTCCGGATTCGTTTGCGACGGCGGTATCAGCGTACCGCTGCAGGTAACGACAGTAGCTTCCTGAATGTTTGCCCGCGGCGCCTGACACTCGCCGCGCGAGGTCAGGGGATCTACCCGTCGAGGTCGTCGACGAAGGCCTTGGCGCCGAATACCTTCTCCGGCGTGCCGTCGAAATTTTCAGCCAGGATGGCTATCGTGAAACGCATGATTTCAGAAAAAACCTTGTCCCGGTTTTCATTCACGGTGATGTGTATGTTGGCGCCGTCGGCCTCCGATAGCAGGTAGGTTTGCAGGCGCCAGATTTCATCGAAGTATTGCAGGTAATGTTCGGCGCCGCGATCGGGTACGTTATTGCTGCGCACCTTGATGCGCTGCATCAGGTGTTTGCGCTTGAGTAATCCCAGCATCACCGGAATCACCACGGCATCGGTCTCGGCCTGCATCTTTTCCATGAAGGCTGGATGAATATGTACCCCTTCCAGCACCAGCGACACGTGTTCGCGCGTTGCGCGATCGACCACCGCCTCGGTGGCCAGCGCGAGCAAATCGGCCTGGCTACGATAACCCTGCACCAGTGACTCCTCGGATACCTGGTCGCCGTTCTGCACGATACCGGGCAAGCCCTTCCAGGCGGTGAACGACGACTGGTGCAACACCGGCATCAGCTGTTCCGGAATCATGGTGCGCATAACTTCACGCAGCATGTCGGTCGACTGGGTGCGGACGATCTCGAGCCGGTTGGCGAGCGTGTTGGCGGTGGTGCTCTTGCCGCAGCCGGCGGTGCCGCCAATCAGGAAAATCAACGGCCGGCCGCTATTGATAAAATCGTGCCACACCAGCCAGCGGTGCGCGACCGCGGGCCCGAGCTTGCTCGACTGGCGCAGGTAACGGTATATCAGCATTGCCAGGTTTCTGGACTTGATAATATTGATGGACTTGTTTGTCAGGTGTTCCTGCACCATTTGCACCACGTCCTCCGATTCCTTCGAATTAAGTCCAATGGTCTCGAGGCTGTGTCGAAACTGGAGGCGTGAGAACGGATTCACGCGGCCGCATTGCTGTTCGATCTGTAGCGGTATCAGGCTGTTACGATTCTCGTAGCGGTAGACGACGTTTTCCTTGCCGAGCGCTGACAGGCGATCGAGCACCATGCGGTTGAGATCCTCGGTGGTGATCAACGCGGTATCGCTGAGCTGGTTGCGAACTTCGGAGGCGATATCGGAGGCTTCGGCAAATTCGAGGCCCGCGTCCTGCAGGCTGCGAATCAGGATGCCGCGAAGGAACGGAACCCGGGTTTCCTCGAGATCTTCTACAAGTGTTTTAGCCAAGAGCCTCCCATCTGGTGGGCTAGGTAAATATTTGAATAATAGCGCTATTTTAGGCTTGAATGGTCGATATGCAAATAGCGATTTACCGAGAACTAGTTACCTTTCACCGGAAAAAGCCGAATACTTCAAGCCTAGCCGTAGCGACCCTCGATATAGTCCGCGGTTTCCTGGTGCTGCGGCGTGACGAACATATCGGCGGTGTTAGTGTGTTCGATCACCTTGCCCATCAGCATGAAGATGCATTCCTCGCTGGCGCGCCGAGCCTGCGCCATGTTGTGGGTTACGATCAGGATCGAGTACTTGCCGCGCAACTCCCAGATCAGTTCCTCGACCGCGGCGGTACCCTTCGGATCGAGCGCCGAACAGGGCTCGTCCATCAGCAGTACGCTGGGTTTTACCGGCAACAGGCGCGCTATGCACAGTTTTTGCTGTTCTTCCAGCGACAGGCCGGTCGCCTTGCGCCTGAGATTGTCCTTGACCTTGTCCCACAGTAGAACCTGGCGCAGCGATTCCTCGACGATTTCGTCTTCGTCGTCGCGGCTGTACTTGCGTTCGCGGTTATGCAGCTTGTGGCCGAAGAGGATGTTTTCGCGAATCGACGCCGGCAGCGGGTTAGGGCGCTGAAACACCATGCCGACCTGTTTTCTGACCTGCACCAGCTCGACTTCCGGGGCATAGATATTATTGCCGAACACGTCTATCGCGCCCTCGATACGCACGTAGCCGAGCCGCTCGTTGATGCGGTTGATGCTGCGTAAAAAGGTGGACTTGCCGCAGCCCGAAGGGCCGATCAGCGAGGTGACGCGACCTTTCTTGATATCCAGGTTAACATCGTAAAGCGCCTGGAAGTCGCCGTACCACAGGTTCAGTGCGTCGGTATGGATCGCAAGCCCGACCGCGGCGTCGATAGATTCTTCGGTATTCATATCCATATCGTCGTTAACCAAAACGCCCCTCGATATAGTCGGTGGTGCGTGAATCCTGCACCTGGCCGGTGAACAAGTCCTCGGTTGCGCCGATCTCGACGCATTGCCCGTCCAGGAAAAATGCCGTGCGGTCGGCCAGGCGGCGCGCCTGCTGCACCAGGTTGGTGACCAGGATGATCGTCATTTCCTGCTTCAGTTCCTTCAAAACGTCTTCGATACGCATCGTCGTTACCGGGTCTACCGCGATCGAAAACTCGTCCAGCATCAACAACTCGGGGTCCTGCGACAGCGCGCGCGCGATCGTCAGGCGCTGCTGCTGTCCGCCGGAGAGCAGGCTGCCGAGAGAATCCAGCCGGTCCTTTACTTCATCCCACAGCGCCGCGCGCGTCAGGCAGCGTTCGACGATGACATCGAGTTCGGCCCTGTCGCGAATGCCACGCAGGCGCGGCACGAAGGCGACGTTTTCGTAAATCGTCAACGGCAATCCAACCGGCAGCGGAAACACGACGCCGATTCGATTGCGCAGCGCGTAAACGTTACGCACCTCGCGGATATTGATGCCGTCGAACAGGATTTCACCGTCGATCGACATGCTGGTATCGAAATCGTTCATCCGGTTGATGGTCTTGAGAAACGAGGTTTTGCCGGCGTTGGCCGGGCCGATAATACCGAAGATTTCGTTTTCCATAACCTCCAGGTTGATATCGGATATCGCCGTGGTCGAACCGTAGCGGATACCGACGTCGCGCACCTGCAGCTTGACCTTTGAGTCCGGGTTGTCGCTCGCCATTGTCATCGCTTCCGCCGCGCTTACCATTTCTTTTTGCCTCGCAGGTACATGCGCAACGCAATCGATGCGCTGTTCATCAACAACACCATCGCGATCAGAACCAGCGCGACACCGTAGGGCAATCCTTCGGGTACGTGCGGCACCTGGGTCGAAACCACGAACAGGTGTAGCGACATGGCCATGGTCTGGTCGAACACGCTTTGCGGCAGCACCGGGATAAAGAAGGCCGCCCCGGTGAACATGATCGGTGCGGTCTCGCCGGTGGTGCGCGAGACTTCGAGAATGACGCCGGTCAGGATGCCGCTGACCGAGTTCGGCAGAATCACCCGGCGGATTGTTTGCCAGCGGGTCGCGCCCATGTTCCAGCAGGCTTCGCGAAAGGCGGGCGGAACAGCCTGCAGCGATTCGCGCGTGGCCACGATCACCACCGGCAGCGTCATTACCGCGAGCGTCATGCTGGCCGCGAGGATGCTGGTGCCGAAGCCGAAAAAGATGACGAAGGCGCCGACGCCGAACAATGCGTGCACGATCGACGGCACGCCGGCGAGGTTGATGATGGCGAGGTTGATCGAGCGCGTAAACCAGTTGTCGGCGGCGTACTCGCTAAGGTAGATCGCCGCGGCGACGCCGACCGGCACCGAAATGATCAGCGCTACGCCAACCAGCCAGACGGTGCCGAGCAGCGCGGGGAAGATACCGCCCTCGGTCATGCCGTTGGTCGGATTGGTAAACAGGAAGTCGAAGGACAGCATGCCGCCGCCCTTGACCACCAGCGTGGTCAGAATGATCAGAACCGGCAGAATCAGCAGTCCGGCCATCAGCATGAACAGGATCTTGAACAGCTTCTCGGTGCGCTTGGCGCTCACATTGAGATCGGTTTCGAGAAACGGGTTGGCGATAAGCTCTGTGTCGCTCATGGTCGCTCCTAGCTCTTGCGAATGCCGCGCACGATCAGGTCTGCGCTCAGGTTGATAACGAAGGTGATCGAGAACAGGAAGATACCGATCGTGAACAGGGCCTGGTAATGCGGCGAACCGACCGCGGTTTCGCCGAGCTCAGCGGCGATGGTCGCAGTCAATGCGCGTACCGAGTCGAATACGCTGCCGGGTATGTTGATCGCGTGCCCGGTCGCCATCAGTACCGCCATGGTTTCGCCGAATCCGCGGCCGACTCCGAGCAGAACGCCGCCCAGCAGGCCGTTCTTGGCCGCCGGCAGTACGGTCTTGTAAATGACTTGCCAGCGGGTGCCGCCAAGCGCCTCGGCGGCTTCGCGATATCGGTCCGGCACAGCCTTGAGCGCGTCTTCGCTGATCGAGGTCATTATTGGCGCCGCCATCAGGCCGAGGATGATGCCGGCATTGAGAATGTTCAGTCCGACCGGTACGTCGAACAGGTCGATGATCAGCGGGTTCATGATCGACAGGCCGATGAAGCCCCAGACCACCGACGGAATGGCCGCCAGCAACTCGATCAGGACCTTGAGGAACTCGCGTTTTTTACCGCTGGCGAACTCGGCCACGTAGATGGCGCTGCCGAGCGAAAACGGGATTGCCACCAGCATCGCCAGCCCGGTAACGCTGGCGGTTCCCGCCATCAGCGCGAGAATGCCGTAGGTGGGCTCGTCCTCGTCGGTCGGCTCCCACCAGGGCGAGAGGAAAAATTCGCGGAAACTGAAATCCTCGAACAGGAATCCAAGGCCTTCGATGGTGACGAACACGAAGATGCCGACAATTAGCACGATCGCGGAGATGCCGCTCAGGAAAACCAGGTATTGAACCAGTTTGTCGATATACCAGTCAGCGTTACGCTGGTTGATATCCGGCAGGTTGCCACTTCGCTGTCGGGCTGCCTGGCTCATTTCACTGGTTCTCGTCGCCACGCAACAGCGTCATCAATTCGCGAATCTGCAGCGCCAGATTCCTGTAAAGGTTTTCCCAGGCTTGGGCGTCGCCATCGGCGGGTTGCTCGAGTTTTTTCCAGTTCAGCGCCGAGGTGCGGAAAGGAATCTTGCCCACGGCTTTCTGCACCTTCTGGTTGAGGCCAACGATGACGTGGTACTCGGAAAGCGCCTCGCGGCTGGTATCGAGGCTGCGCGGCGTGACTTCCGTAAGATCGAAGCTGCGGCCCTGCATGAAGGCTACCATGTCTGAATCCAGGCTGTCCGCCGGGTGCACGCCCCCCGTGGTGAACTGCCCCTGTTCGTGAAAGGCTTTTTGCGCGATCGATCCCGCCATCGGGCCGAGACAGCTGTTGTCTTCGTCGACGAACAGGATGCGGTAAGTCTTGGGCGCCTTGGTTTCACCGGTCTCTATGAATATCGCCTCTTCGGCGAGGTTTTTGGCCTGGTCGGCAACGCGCTTGAGTTGGCTGAAGATAATCAGGTAAATCATCGTATCGCGGCCGCAGCCGCCGTCGGAATCACCCTTTTCGAGCAGGCTGGCGTAAATCCCGTCCATCTCGTGTTCGACCTGCCTGGCCATGGTGATCGCGTGGCGAGCGCGTTCGGCGTTGGATGAGTTGAAGGCGCTAATCGCTTCGCTGAGCACGGCCATCGCCTCGGCGCTGACCTTTTTCAATTCGTCAGCCATGTAACCTTCGGGCTCGATACCCAGTTGTACCGCCTCGCGCGCAATGGTGACCGCATAGTCGCCGATACGCTCGAGGATGATGTTGGCGCGAATCACGGACGAGATCAGGCGCAGGTGACCGGCGCTGGGCAGGTGAATCGCGATGAAAGCGTGACAAAGGCGGTCGATCTTGCGCATGTGGCGGTTGATCGGCAGGTCCGACAGTATGGTCTTGAAGGCGAGCTTGTCGTTGGCCGTTTTCAAAGCGTTGAACGCGCCCTCGAGCGACTGCTCGACCTCGCTGCCCATGCTGGCGATATGATCGCGGATTTCGGTTAAATCGTGTTCCAGGCGTTCTTCGAGATGAGACATTTTATTTTCCGACAGTTAATCAAACCGGGAGAAGGCTGTACTCCTGTCCCGGTTCCAATTGGCTTCTATGGGCAACTGACGTCGCGCATCGGGGCGTAACCTTTATCCTTCAAGATGCACTGGCCCGCGTCCGACATGATCCAGTCCATATACTCCTTGATTTCGCCCTGCGGCTCGCCGTTGGTATACATGAATAACGGGCGCGCAATCGGGTAGCTTCGGTTGCTCGCGGTGGCGACGCTCGGGCTGACGCAGGATTCACCTTCAGCCTTGGCGATGCAGGCCAGCTTCAGGTGGTCCGTGGCATAGGCCAGCCCGCTATAGCCGATTGCGCAGGGCGTCTTCTCGACCAGGTCGACCACGTCTTTCGAGCCGTGCATGTCGAGCGTACCCTGGCGGAAACTGCCTTTTACGATAACGCCGGCCTTTGCTGCGCTCTTGAGTACCGCTTTCTTGAAATAGGCGTAGGTTCCGGAATTGTTTTGCCGGCTGACGACGACGATCTTGTCGCTGCCGCAACCGGGTACGGATACACCGAGGTCCGACCACTTGGTGAATTCTCCGCCGCGGCCGAATATCTTGCCCAGCTGATTGAAACTCAATGCGTTCATCGGGTTATCCATGTGCAGGAATACCGCCAGCGCGTCGTATCCGACAACGTGTTCAACGGGTTTTTGGCCCGAATCGGTGGCCCTTTTCAATTCCTTCTTTTTCATTTGACGACTGGAATTGGCGATGTCCACGGTGCCGTTGATCATCGCCGCGATGCCGGTACCGGAGCCGCCGCCGGAGATCGCCAGCGCGACATCTGGCTTGACCGACTGGTATTCCTCGGCCCAGGCCTGGGCGACGTTGACAAGGGTATCCGATCCCTTGTTCTGTATCAGGGTGTTTGCCGCCTGGCTAGCGCCGGCGAAAGTCAGACTCATTACTACCGAAGAAAGCAGTACTCGAGTGAGTTTCATGTTTTTAGTCCTCTGTCTTATAGTCAGTGCGCAATCAGTCGCTTAAGCGGTTCGGTTATTGCCAGAAAGCTGTCGAGATTCTGGCGGGCTGCCGATTGAGCAGTTACAGAATAGTTACCGAATATGACGGTTTTGTTACAGAATCTTTAAAAAATGACGGCGGAAAAAGGCTTAGTAATCCGCGTGGGTGACGACAGCGGCGACCTCGCGCGTGTCGTGCAAACAGCGGTATGTGGGGAAGCTTACGCTGAAGCAACTGCCTTCCCCCACGCTGCTTTCGATGTCGAAGCTGGCGCCGTGCTTGTTCGCGGCGTGCTGCACGATAGCGAGCCCGAGTCCCGAACCGCTGGTGTCGGCTCTGCTGCGGGAGCCTCGGTAGTAACGTTTGGTGATGTTCGGTAGCTCCTGTTTTTCGATACCGGGTCCCTGGTCGCGCACGCTGAAGACGAATTCCCCGTTCGGGCTTTCTTCCCAGCTGACGTCTATCGGCGCCCCCGGGTTCGCGTACTTGATTGCGTTTTCCACCAGGTTGATACAAATACCCTCGATTTCGATGCCGATGCCGAGTAAAAACAAACCTTCGGGATGCGAGAGCCGCAGCTGTTCCCGAGCGGCATATTTTTCCAGTGCCGCGATCACGTTGAGCATTAGTTCGGTGATCGAAATGCGGTCGCCTTCGCCTGGCTCGAGGCGGTGGCTTTCGACCTGCGATAGCAACAACAGGCCCTCGATCAATTCCTTCATGCGCTCGGTCTGGCGCTGCGCGGTCTGTAGCGAACGCAAGCCGGTCTCGCTGAGGCCGCGTTCATCCTCGAGCATCTCGAGGTGACCCGCGATCACGGTTAGCGGAGACTTTAGCTCGTGCGAGGCATTGGCAACAAAATTTTTCAGGCTATCCTGGAACTGCTTCTGGTCGCTGATGTTTCTCGCAATTAACAAAGACTGGTTGCCGCCGAAGGCGACGACCTTGATCTGGACGCTGATGCCGGGATCGGCCGGGGATTCTATCTCGATGTACTGCCGGCTACCGGGATTTGTCAGGTAAGTCTGCAGCTCGGGATCGCGGATAAGGTTGACGATCTTGTTACCCAGGTCCTGCGGAGAGCGCAGGTTTAACAGGTAGAGGGCGGGCTGGTTACACCATTCGATCTGCAACTCCCGGTTGAGCAGAACGGTGGCGTCGGGCAGCGCGGATATATTCCGGTTCAATCGCCGCAACAGCTGCTTGGTGCGGCGTTTTCGCCGGTTCTGAGATTTCTTCTGATCGTAAAGCTGGCGGATGATGATGCCGACAAAACCGTTGTCTTCGTATACCTCGCTGGTTCGGGCGCCGGAGCGAATCCAGTGTTCCAGCTTTAGCAGCCGGTAATACAACCAGCCGATATAGAATCCGCAGGTGGCCAGGCTGGCGATAAACCAGCTGCCGGATACGAAACCGATTAAAAGTAGCGCGATGCCGGCGATGGCGAGCGCCCAGGCTTCGGTGGACCAGATATTAGCCATGCGCGGATTATGCCCCGATCAGGAACTTTTTTGGGAAAATCGGTAGCCGCAGCCGCGTATGGTTTTTATCATCTGATCGACGCCATGCGGCTTCAGGAGCTTGCGCAGGCGCAGCACGTGAACGTCGACGGTGCGATCGCCGAGATAGGCGTTCAATCCCCATACGGTATCGAGTATTTGCTCGCGGCTGAATACTTTGTTCGGATTTTCGGCAAAAAGCTTCAACAGCTTGAATTCGGTCTTGGTAAGGTTAACCGAGACTTCTCCGACGAAAACTTCGTGGGTCTGCAGATTCAGCCGCAGGCGGCCGGCCTCGAGCTGGTCCAGTTCCTCCTGGTAAACCGCCGGCCGGCGCAGCAAGGCCTTGACGCGGGCATTGAGCTCGCGCAGCGACATCGGTTTGGTCAGGTAGTCGTCGGCGCCGGAATCGAGGCCGGTGATCATGTCGCTTTCCTGTGCTCGCGCGGTCAGCATCAGGACCGGCGTCTGACGGTATTTCTTCTTGCGCCGCAGCCAGCGGATCAGCTCGACGCCGGAACCGTCCGGCAGCATCCAGTCGACCACGAGGCAATCGGGATTATGCTCCTTGATCGATTGCCTGGCCTGACTGACGTCGGCGCAGCCAATGGTGCGGAAATCGTTTTGCGCCAGCGACTGGCAAACCATTTCGCGGATATCGCGGTCGTCTTCAACTACCAGGATGTTGGTCATGATCCGGATCCATGAGTAATGGCTGCAGCCTATAAACGCTTTGTAACAGTTGTATGAAAAAATGCCGGCCATTCATCCGCAAGCCGGTAGCCACGCCTCTCTGCTCCACGGATGTCCATTGCGACCAGAGTACTGCGGCCTAGTTTGCTTTGTTGCGCCTGGCTGTGTCAACGCGTCTACGAACTAGACCGGCGGCAAAATGTAGCGCTAATTGCGCGATATCGATTGCGCGTCGATGACACAGGTCAGCCGGATACGATTCATTGCTTGTAATCTGCTGTTATTGAAAGTAATTTCTTTATTCTTTTATCCGGACTGAATTTCGTTTTTTCATGCTCAAGCGACTTATTAGCCCCCTGTTTTTTCTGCTATTTGCCTGGTTCGTCGTTTCCAGCAACGACGCCAAAACCATCATCGCCGGAATCGCCATCTTTTTGATTGGCATGCATTACATGGAAGACGGCTTCAAGCTGTTCAGCGGCGGCGCGCTCGAAATGGTGCTGGAGAAATTCACCAGCACCACGCCGCGGGCGATCGGCACCGGCTTCCTGGCCACCGCCGTGGTGCAGAGCTCGTCGCTGGTATCGGTCATCATCATTTCCTTCCTGTCTGCCGAACTGATCGGGTTGACGCAGGCGGTCGGCGTCGTTTTCGGTTCCAATATCGGTACCACCGCTACCGCCTGGCTGGTGTCGTCGTTCGGTCTGAAAATAAAGATTTCCGCCTACGCGCTGCCGATGCTGATCTTCGGCGTAATCATGCAGTTCTCCAGGCACAACTCCTACAAGGGGCTTGGCAGCGTGCTGATCGGGCTCGGCTTTATTTTCCTCGGTATCGCTTACATGAAGGAGGGTTTCGAAACCCTGAAAGACGGGCTGGACCTGGCCGAATACGCGATGGAAGGTTACCTGGGCGTTTTCGTTTATATCCTGTTCGGCGCCGTCGCCACCGTCGTTATTCAGTCCAGCAGCGCCACCATGGCGATCATTATAACTGCGCTGGCCAGCGGGCAAATCGATTACATCAACGCGCTGTCGCTGGCGATCGGCGCCAATGTCGGCACCACGGTGACGGCGGTGCTGGGCGCGCTGGCGTCGAACAGGAACGGCAAGCGGCTGGCGGTGGCGCATTTCATCTTCAACATAATCACCGGCCTGGTGGCGGTGCTCCTGATTTACCAGCTGAAGGATCTGGTCGATAAGCTGGCGCCGATTCTCGCCATTGGCGACGAAGACTTCGCAATGAAGCTGGCGCTGTTCCATACCATATTTAACGTCCTCGGCGTGGTAATCGTGTCACCGTTTATTGGCCAGATGGTGCGCTATCTCGAAACGCTGTTCCAGGCCAGGGAGAGAGGTCGCGGCAACGCCAAGTACCTGACCTACGAGGTTATGGAAATTCCGGCCTCGGCCCTTGCGGCCATCCGCAAGGAAACGATACATCTCTACGACAAGTCGCTGGAAGCTATCGTGCACGCGATGAACCTGCACCGCAGCGAAATATTTTCCGACAGCGAAATCGAAGCGATAGTCGAGAAATCCAGCAAGCCGTTCCAGATCGATATCAATAGCATTTATCAACAGGACATTAAAACCCTGTACGCCGAAATAATAAAATACGCCTCGATCTCGCAGGCCTACATGGACGAGGTCGGCAACCACGAAATCTACGAACTGAAAATGATCGCCAGGGGTATCGTCGAAACGGTCAAGGATATCAGGGAGCTGCAGAAAAACCTGAATTTCTATGCAAAGAGCAACAATAAAGAAATTGTGGACAACTATAATCGGTTGAGGATCGAACTGGTGACGGTGTTGCGCAAGATACAGGAGATCCGGGAATTCGAGGGTGACGAGGAAGAAATACTGACCCAGATCGAAATCCAGAAAGAATCCTCCAGGGAAAGCGAGATTCGAATGAATCAGAGAATCGATGGGCTGATCAGGGAGAACAAAATCGATTCTTACATGGCCTCGTCGTTGATGAACGACATCGGATTCACTCGCAGCATCAGCAAAAAGCTGCTCAAATGCGCCGCTACGCTGTGGGTCAGGGATGACGAGATCAAGGAGCTGGGAGAAGATTATGAGTACGAATAAACTGCTGTCAAAACTGGAAAGCTTCTTCGACCTGCCGGCGCAGAAACAGGAAAAGAAGCATCACAAGTTGCTGAAAATAATCGACAAGCTCGAGGCCAGGAGAGCGGCTCTCGAAGAAGAGCTAATCGCCGCGGGGAAGGCCGACGACACCAGCAGCGAGTATCACGAGTTGCGCAAGGAAGTGAAGGTGGTATCCAAACTGATCAAAAGAGCCAAACAGCACGAGGCCAGGGACTGATCTCGGTTAAGCGCAAGCGCGGCGGGGCCGGGTGCTTTCCTTTACAGCAGCGTAATTCGATGTTTTTCGATCGCGATCCTGCCTTGTTTGTACAGCCTGCCCAGGGCTTTCTTGAAGTTCGCCTTGCTGGCGCCGAAGGTTCGGTAGATGTCGTCGGGCGGGCTCTTGTCGGTCAGTGTCGAGACGCCCTGGTTTTGCCGCAGGTGGCTGACAATGGCGTCGCTTAGCTGGTCGCGTCCCTGCTGCGAGGGTAGCTGCAGAACCAGGTCGATCCTGCCGTCGCTGCGTATGCGCTTGATATAAGCGCCGATTTTTTCGCCGTAGTGCAGCCGCTGGAAGGTCTCGTTGCTGTAGAACTGGCCCAGGTGGGTGCCATTGACGACCGCCTTGAAACCGAGGTCGCTGTTGCCATAAATCAGGCAATCGACGCTTTGTCGCGGCTTGAAGCCGGAACCGTCCATCGACAGGTAGTCTTCCAGCCGGGTCGATGCCGCTATTCGCTGGGTGGTTTTGTCGACAAACAGGTAGACGGTGTAGGAATAGCCCTTTTGCATCGGTTTTTGCTGTTCGCTGAAAGGCACCAGCAAGTCCTTTGGCAATCCCCAGTCGAGAAAGGCGCCGAATTTGCTGCTGCCGACGACTTTGAGGTAAGCGCATTCGCCGACCTGAGCCCTGGGTGTCAGGGTAGTGGCGACGACGCGGTCCTCGGAGTCGTTATAGATGAATACCTCGATATCGTCGCCGGGCCGCATTGTATCCAGCACGTACTTGCGCGGCAGCAGGATTTCGCCGAAGTCGTCTGTATCGAGAAAAATTCCGATATCGGTGCGTTTGACGATGCGCAGGCGGTTGTAACGTCCGAGGTCAGTCATGCGCGGATTGTACTACATGAGGCGATTTCAAATTCGATGAGTTGCCTTATCGGCATGTTCGGCTATCCCGAGTCTCTTCGAGGAGTTCCGGGAAAGTCCTGGCTGGGTCTAAATCGCTACCAGATGGGCTTCGATGGCTTCGATTTCGGCGCGTGAACTGGCCAGGAACTCGAGGATTTTTCTGACGTCGAGGTCGCCCATGCCGAGCTTGGCGAAAGCGGGCAGGGTCGGAACCGGCGGCAACTTTTTCATTGCCGGGGTTCCGATCAGTGCGTGATATTGCGCAATCAGTACCAGGTCGCAGAGATCGGGCGTATCGGATGGATTGCGAAACCAGTCCTCGCATTCTTCGCCGACAGTGACGAATTCGGGCCCGAAGTTCCACTGGTTCAGCAGCATGCCGGTAATTTGGGGGCGCAGCGATTCGACCGCGTTCAGCAACAGTTCCGGGTTGTCTCGCAACTCTTCGTTTTGCTGGGCATATTGCAGAATCGCGATCTCGCCGAGGTCGTGAATCAGTCCCGCCAGCTGGGCCTGTTCGAGATCGAATCCCTGCAGGTGGCTTGCCAACAGGCGACACATAGAGGCGACATGCTGGCTGTGTTTCCATAGCTTCTGCATTTGCGATTTCATACCCGAGGTCTTGCTCTGGAACAATTCCTTCACCGCGTAGGTCAGGACTTGCTTGCGCGTGGTTTCGAGTCCCAGGCGTACGACAGCCTGCTGCAGCGACTCGATCTGCGCCTGGCCGCGATAAAGCGCGCTGTTGGAGATCATAATCAGCTTGGCGGTAATCGCCGGGTCCGACTGAATGATGGTGCAAATCGATTCCGCGTTGACCGAGTCCTCTGCGAAGGCCTGCTGAATACGCTGCGCGACACTGGGCAGGCTCGGCAGCGACAAATTGCCCGAGATCATGTCCTGGAACAGCTGGATCGTCAGTTCGTTTTCTTCCTCGCTTTGCTCGATCTCGACGACTTCCATTTCACCTTCGTCGCTTTCGAGTCGCTGCGCAAATTCGGTCAGCTGGCTGGCGAAAATCCTGATGTATTGCACCGGCTCGGCCGCCACCACGCGATACAGGCTCGGCCGAAGCTGCGCAATCGGGAATAGCTCCCCTTCGCCGAGACTATCGAATTTGAAGCGGGTGCCGTCGCTGGTAGTCGCATCGAGGCTGCCGGAGAGCAGGTAGAAACTGTAATTCTCGCTGCAGCCGAGTTCGATCAGGCATTCTTTTTTGGCGCCCTGTTCGACCTGCAGCTTCGCGGCCAGGCTGGTCATCTGCTCATCGCTGAACTGGCTCAGGCATCTGATTCTTTTTAAAACTTTAATATCTGGACGGCTTTTGCCTTCCATCGGAATTCCCTGTGGAATAGCTATTTAGACAAGTCTAGTCGATCTGCATCATTTTGGAGGGGTAGTCGGTGAATATACCGGCAACGCCGCGTTGCTTCAATTCGCGCGCCCTTGCAGGCTCGTTAACGGTAAACACCAGGCTGGGGATACCCTGTTGGCGCAGTTCGCGAACCTGATCGAAATCGAGATACTCGTCATCGAAATGCCATGACCAGGGCGCAATTTTCTCGAGCTCGACCCGAGTCTGCAATGGAATGCCGCTGCTGATCGGCGCCAGCGGCCAGGGACAGCCCGCCGCCTTCAGTTGCGCGAGGGCGGCATGGTTGAACGACGAAACCAGGTTCCATGGCAAGTGCTCGCCGGCCGGCACGGCGGGATATTGCGCCAGCAGGTCGAGCAGCAGTTCGAGATGCTCGACCGCCTTGATTTCGATATTCAACGGCATTTTGCCCCAGCTCAGGTCGAGCACCTGGCGCAGGCTCGGCAGCGGCTCGTGGTTCAATAAACGAATACTGGACGGGTCAGGATGATCTTCGAACAGGCCCGCCTGGCCGGTCAGGCGTTCGAGGTCGTGATCGTGGATAACCCAGAGCTCGGAGGAATGCTCGCGGATATCGATTTCTATCATGTCGATATCGAGCGACAGCGCGTACTCAAAGCCCTGCAGGCTGTTCTCGAACAGTTCCCCGGCTGCGCCGCGGTGACCAATAATGTAAAACTTTTCACTAAACCCGGTCATAGCCTGCTCCTGTTGTTGCTTGTGCGCAGCGAAATCAAATGATTGAACTATACTCGCCCTGTTGTATTTCTAGAAACGGCAAAAGTGTGAAAATAGAACCTGATCCCGACAGCCAGCTAACGCTTGACGATAAGGTAATCGATCAACTCAAACAAGACATGGGTGAAGACGCCGGCATGGTGATCGAATCTTATGTCGAGTCGATTGACGAATTCCTGTGCGATATCGAGAACCGGACCGTCAGGACATCCAGCGACGATCTGCACCGATGGGCGCATACGATCAAATCCTCCGCCGCCAGTATCGGCGCCATGCGCCTGGCTCACCTGGCCGCGCAATTGGAAAACTCCTACCGCGATCGCGTGCGAATCGACCTCGGCGCCCAGCTGCAAAGCATGCAGCTCGAATATCGCCGCGTCAACGCCAGCCTCGAAAAGTTCAACGGCGAATAAACGGTAAGCCACTGGAAACCGTAGCGGTCAGCGATTAGTCTAACCGCTATGATTTACGTCGTTGTCATACTGCTCCTGTTTATCGTCATCTACGGTCCTCAGCTGTGGATTCGAATGGTGCTGGATCGGCATAATCAGCATGACGAAGAAAACTTTCCCGGTACCGGCGGTGAGCTCGCGCGACACTTGCTGGACCGATACGACCTGCAGGAAGTCAAGGTCGAAATAACCGATAAGGGCGATCACTACTCGCCAGATGAGCGTGCGGTGCGCCTGACACGGGATAAATTCGAAGGCAAAACCCTGACAGCGATTACCGTGGCCGCGCACGAATGCGGTCACGCCTACCAGCATGCCGTCGGCGAGCCGTTGTTTCTGCTTCGCACGCGACTGGCGGGTATTTCTTCCGTCGCGCAGCGGGTCGGATCTTTCCTGCTGTTCGCCGCACCGTTCAGCGTCCTGATTACACGCGCGCCGTCGGCCGCGGTGCTCAACATTAGCGGCGCCTTCCTGATTATGGGGTTTGCTATCGTGATGCACCTGTTGACCCTGCCGGTCGAGCTCGACGCCAGTTTCAAAAAGGCACTGCCCTTGTTGTCTTCGGGATACCTGTCTGAACGGCAAATGCCGGCAGCGCGCTCGATTCTTCGCGCCGCGGCCTGGACTTACGTCGCAGCCTCGCTTTCGACCCTGTTCAATTTCTGGCGCTGGCTAACAGTACTCAAACGCTAGTTTTGCTCCTTCCACGCTGACTCATGCCTGCTATTTAATAGCTGCCAGAAATTTTGTTTGCATCGATCAATATTAAATGTATACAATATGTATACTATAAATATTCATATCGACCCATGGACAAGCAATCCATCTATGATGACCTTAAAAAACGGATATTGACGCTCGAGCTCGAGCCCGGCACGGCGCTCGACGAAGCCAGTCTGAGCAAGCATTACCAGATATCGCGTACGCCCTTGCGCGAGGTGCTGCGAGGCCTCGCGGGCGAGGGTTGCGTTGAAATCGTGAATAATCGAGGCGCATACGTGTCGTCGATGAGTCACAAGGTGCTGCGCGATTTTTTCATCACCGCGCCGATGATTTACTCGGCTATCGGTCGCCTCGCGGCGCAGAATGCGAAGCCGGCGCAAATTCAGGAAATGTCTGAAATTCAGGAGAAATTCCGCGCCGCGATCGAGTCGGGATCGAGCGCCGATATGGTCTACTGGAACCAGTGTTTTCACGCGCTGATGGGGGAGATGGCGGACAATCCCTATCTCAAACCCAGTTACGATCGCCTGCTGATAGACCATGCGCGTATCAGCCAGACATTTTATCGCCCGCGCGACCCTGAAATGTCGAAACGCAACATCGACGCGCTGGCGCATCATGACCAGATGATCGGCGCCATCGAAAGCGGGGACAGCCAGGCAATCGTCGACCTGATCGTCGAGCACTGGGAACTGTCGCGCGATTTAATCGAATATTTTGTCAAACCCGACCCGCTCGCCTTCGAAATGGCGGCGGTCAATGAATAGTCCAGGACGCCAGTGATGAATTTTGAAGGTATTTATACCCCGGTGATAACTCCGTACCGGGATGACTACAGTATCGATTACGATCGTCTCGCCGAGATCGTCGATTTCCTGATCGACGCCGGGGTGCACGGCATTATCTCCGCCGGCACCACGGGCGAGTACTACGCGCAGACGATGGAAGAGCGT
>CALJQI010000007.1 GCA_937980285.1 uncultured Gammaproteobacteria bacterium
ACGACCGCGATGGCGAGAATCAGCGCCCGGCTCAGCAGGTCGAGATAAAACGGCTGGTTGGCCCATTCGAACAGCAACGGCGCCGGCGCCAGCAGCAGCAGGATGGCCGCATAGACGCGGCCGGAAACGGTTTGCGGCAGCCAGTTCATTACTTCATGCCGGCTGGCGGAAACAGCCCCTGCGGGCGGAACGCCAGCACTGCCGCCATCAGGATGTAAATCAGCATTGCCGACAGCGCCGGCGCCGCGGTTTCGGCATAGGCCACCGGCATCGCCAGGTTTAGTACCACGTCGAGATAGGAACGGCTCATGGTATCGATCAGGCCGAGGATCAGCGCCGCGTAGAAGGCGCCCTTGATCGAGCCGATGCCGCCGACGATGACGACCACGAAGGCGACGATGATGATGTCGTTACCCATGCCGATGCTGGCCTCGGTGATCGGCGCGATCAGCATGCCGGCGAGCCCCGCCATCGCCGCGCCGAGCGCGAACACGACCAGGAACAGACGATTGATATTGACGCCGAGGGCTTCGACCATGTTGCGGTTGGAAGCGCCGGCGCGGATCAGCATGCCGAGCCTGGTGCGGGTCACCAGGATGAAAAGAATGGCCGCGACCAGCAGGCCGGCGGCGATAATCAGCGTGCGATAAACCGGGAACACCAGGCTGCCGATCGTAATCTGGCCGTTGAGCGCGTCAGGCAGCGGAATCGCCATGCCGGCGGCGCCCCAGATCATATGCACCAGCGTATCGAAGATCAGGATCAGGCCGAAGGTAACGAGCACGTGGTCGAGGTGATCTGATCGGTACAGCTTGCGAGCGATGAACCATTCGACCAGCGCGCCGACGATAAACATGCCGACCAGGCCGAGCAGGACTCCGGCCAGGAAAGAGCCGGTTTTGGCCACCACGCTGCCGCAAAAATAGGCGCCGATCATGTAAAACGAGCCGTGCGAAAGGTTGATGAAATCCATGATGCCGAAGATCAGCGTCAGGCCGGAGGCCAGCAGGAACAGCAGCAGCCCGAGCTGCAGCCCGTTCAGCAATTGTGTTATCAGCAGGTTCCAGTCCATGCACTTCGATCTTAGGCTGGTTTATGGATCTCCGAACAACCCGTCATTGCGAGAAGCGAAGCGACAAAGCAATCTTTGAATTGCTGCACTGTAACATCAAGATTGCTTCGCTGCGCTTTTAGGCCCTTTGGGTCCGCAATGACTCTGGATGCCGCCCGGCTCCGTCAGCAACCGGGCGCCTCCGTTCAGATTACATCTTGCAGTCTTTGGCGTAAGGATCCTGGTGGTTGGTCAGGACGGTGGACACGATCTTGGTGGTCCAGCGGCCCTCGTCGTCCTCGACGACTTCGCGCAGGTAGAAGTTCTGAATCGGCATGTGATTGTTGCCATAGCTGTACTTGCCGCGTACCGAATCGAAATCGGCCGCCTTCAGCGCCGCACGCACGGCATCCTTGTCCTTCAGGTTTCCGCCCACCTTTTCGACCGCGCTCTTGATCAGCATGATCGCGTCGTAGGATTGCGCGCCGTAGAATGACGGGTACTTGCCGTGTTTCTTCAGGTAGTCGCCGACGAAGCGCTGGTTGGCGGCGTTGAGAATGTCGGGCGACCATTCCTGGGTATTCATCGATCCCAGCACGCCGGACAGGCCGCCGGCCTGCAGCTTCGGCAGCGCGATCGAATCGACGGTGAACACCGTGTAGAGATCCATCTTGCCCTGCAGACCGGCCTGCTGGTACTGCTTGATGAAGGCGCCACCGGCCTTGCCGGGGTAGAACACGAACAGGCCTTCCGCGCCCGAAGACTTCGCCTTTGCGAGTTCGGCGGAAAAATCGAGCTGCGCGTCGGCGCCCCACTTGGTCATGTCCTTGCCCAGCACCTTGCCCTTGAAGGTGGATTCGACACCGCGCACCATGTCCTTGCCGGCGGCGTAGTTCGGCGCCATTACGTAGATCGACTTGACGCCTTTCTGGTTCAGGTGCTCGCCCATCGCCATCGGCGTCTGGTCGTTCTGCCAGGACGACGAAAAGAAGTTCTTGTGGCAGCGCTTGCCGGCGATTTGCGACGGCCCGGCGTTGGCGCTGATCAGAAACTTGTCGGCGTCGAGTACCGACTTGGCCGAGGCCAGCAGCACGTGCGACCAGATGTAACCGGCGACGAAATCGACATCGTCCTGCTTGACCAGCTTGTCGGTCTTCTGCTTGCCGACGTCCGGCTTGAAGCCGTCGTCTTCCATGATCAGTTCGACGTCTAACGGGCCCATCTTGCCGCCGATATGCTCCAGCGCCAGCTCGACCGAGTTTTTCATGTCTTCGCCGATAACGGCGGCACCCGTGGTCAGCGTCGTGACAAAGCCAATCTTGACGCTGTCAGCCTGCGCCGCGCCCGCCGCCATCATCGCGCTCGCAATCAAGGCGGTTCGAGTTATTTTTAGTAACATCATTGCTCTCCTCTGGAGTTGTTTTACTTTACGATGGCTTGCGCCACCCTGTTTATCTGCAGCTTAGTACTGCCAATTTGAAAATCGAATTCCAGTTATCCGACTTTCCTGCTCTTTATGCCGACCGATCCGTCAGCGGATCAGGCCAACAACTATAAAGCCATTTTTATCATTTATGCAGCATTATATTGAAAATTACGCACAAAAACCTGCCTGTTCCGCCTTCGTTTCCGGCATCACGCCGCTGATAAACAGGGCGGCGATTTCGATCAGCCGCCGGGGCTGGTCCCGCTGCGGCGAATGACCGCAGTCGGCCAGTTCGACGACGCGCGCATGAGCGGCGCGTCGGGCGATACCGTGAACCTGTTCGAGCGTACCGTATTCATCGTCGAGTCCCTGTAGCGCGAGCAGCGGGCAGCGAATGTCCTCGATCTCGTTTTCGATCGACCAGTCGCGAAACGCCGGCTTCAGCCAGATATCGTTCCAGCCCCAGAAGGCCGAATCGGGATCGGCGTGATAACGTCCCAGCTTCTGCTTCAGCTCCGTTTGCAGGTAGGCCTGGCGCGCTTTTTCGATACTCTCGATCGACAGTTCCTCGACCATGATATGCGGCGACAGCACCACCAGCCCGG
>CALJQI010000008.1 GCA_937980285.1 uncultured Gammaproteobacteria bacterium
GGCGCGATTACCTGGCCGCGAAAGCCGCCGTCGCGCACCAGCATGTTGCTGCCGAGCCCGATCCAGAGCAGCTCGATATCGTCCTCGAGAGCGGCCAGAAACGCCTGCAGGTCATCGATATCGGCCGGCACGTAGTAACGATCCGCCGGCCCGCCGAGGCGCCAGCTGGTATGTTTCGACATCGGTTCATCGAACAGTAGCTTGCCGCGCATGGATTCCTTCGCCGCCACTTTCATTTACCCTTCCCGGATGGCTGGTGCGAAGCGAGAAACTCGGCCGCCCAGGCGCCGATGCTGCCGGCGCCGAGGGTGACGAAGATATCGCCGTCCTGCAGCACGGTGTCGACGATTTCGTCGAGATCCTCGAGGCTTTCGACGAACACCGGATCGACCTTTCCGCGGCCGCGGATCGAACGCGCCAGCGCGCGCCCGTCGGCGTCCTTGATAGGGCTCTCGCCGGCCGGGTAGACCTCGAGCAGTATCAATTGATCGACCTCTGACAAAACCTGGGTGAAATCCTCGAACAGATCGCGCGTACGCGTGTATCGATGCGGCTGGAAAAGTACCGTCAGCCGCTGCTCGGGCCAGGCCGCGCGAATACCGTCCAGGGTTGCCGCGATTTCGTTCGGATGGTGCCCGTAGTCGTCTATGTGCATGATCTGGCCATTGGCGATCTTCAAACCTTCACTGATCTGGCAGCGGCGACCGATACCGGAAAATTCGGCCAGCGCCTTGCCGATCGCATCGCGTGAAACCTCGAGCTCCCAGGCGATGCCGATGGCGGCGGTCGCGTTCAGCACGTTGTGTTTGCCGGGCAGATTGAGCTCGATTTCGAGTAATTCATCCGAGTCTGGCAGCTTCACGCTGAAGCGCGTGCGCACGCCGTCGGCGACAATATCGGTGATACGGACATCGGCATCCTCGGACTCGCCGTAGGTCAATAGCGGACGCGCAACCTGGTCCATGACTTCACGCACCACCGGGTCGTCGACGCACAGTACCGCCAGCCCGTAAAACGGCAGGTGATGCAGAAACTCGACAAAGGTTTGCTTGAGTCTTTCGAAATCGCCCTCGTAGGTCGACAGGTGATCCTTGTCGATATTTGTGACCACCGCCATCATCGGCTGCAGGTAAAGGAAAGATGCGTCGCTTTCATCGGCCTCGGCGACCAGGTAATCGCTCAGGCCCAGCCGCGCATGCCGGCCGGAGCTGATCAACTGACCGCCGATGACGTAAGTGGGATCGATATCGCCGCTGGCGAGCACGCTCGCCACCAGGCTGGTGGTAGTGGTCTTGCCGTGAGTACCGGCGATGGCGATACCACGCCGGAAGCGCATCAATTCCGCCAGCATTTCGGCACGCCGCACCACCGGGATACGTAATTCGCGCGCCTGCACGATTTCGGGATTATCGGCATCGATGGCCGTCGACACCACCACCACGTGGGCGTTTTCGATATTTTCGCCGCGATGCCCGATAGCGACCTCGATGCCGAGACCACGCAAATGCCTGACCATCGCGCTTTCAGCGATGTCGGAGCCGCTAATGCTGTAATTCAGGTTATGGAAAACCTCGGCGATACCGCTCATGCCGGCGCCGCCTATGCCGGTGAAATGAATATTGCGAATTCGGCGCATGAAGTGCTTGGAACTAACCGTCATGATCTTGCCCCGCCAATATACCGCTGGCCAGTTTCTCGGTGGCATCGGCCTGGAAGCAGGCGCGCGCGTTGACTCCCATTTCCACCAGCGCGGGCCTGTTCTGCTGGAAGAATTTCAGTTTCAGCGCCAGGCCTTCGGCGCTGAGTGCGGCCTCGTCGAAAATCTGCGCGGCCTGGTTGTGTTCGAGGAAACGCGCATTGTGATACTGGTGGTTGTCGACGGCGTAAGGAAACGGGATAAGCAGCGAAGCCACCCCGGCCGCGCCCAGTTCGGCGATAGTCAGCGCGCCGGCGCGGCAGACCACCAGATCGGCCCAGGCATAGGCTGCGGGCATGTCTTCTATAAAACTGACCACCTCGGCATCGACACCGGCGGCGACATAGTTTTGCTCGCAGGCCTGCAGATGTCTGTCACCGCATTGATGTCTGACCACGGGACGCTGGTCGCGGTCGAGACAGGCGATGGCGGCCGGCAGGAAACGATTCAGCGCGGCCGCGCCGAGGCTGCCGCCGATCACCAGCAATTGCAACGGCGCTTCCAGCCTCGCCTGCAGGCGCGTGGCCGGATCTTCAAAACCGTCGAAGCCGGCACGAACCGGGTTACCGATGCATTCGCTGCGCGGCACCGCCTGCGCCGCATCAGGGAAGGCGAAGTAGTTGCGCGTCGCCAGCCGGCTCAACAGCCGATTGGTGAGGCCGATAATCGAATTTTGCTCATGCAGGAACAGGGGGATGTCCAGCAACCAGGCCATCAGGCCTCCGGGACCGGAGACAAAACCTCCCATGCCGAGCACCGCCTTGGGCCTGGTACGGCGCAGCACGCGCAGCGCCTGCCAGCAGGCGCGCAGCAATCTGAACGGCGCCAGCATCAGCGTCGCCAGCCCCTTGCCGCGCAATCCCTGCACGCTAAGCCACTCGATGGCGAAATCGGCGGCCGGCACGACGCGCGCCTCGATGCCGGAGCGGGTACCCAGCCAGACCACGCTTTCGCCTTTTTGCCGCAGGTTTTCAGCCACCGCCAGCGCCGGAAATACATGCCCGCCGGTACCGCCGGCCATGACCAGAATCGGTTTTTGAATCATCTCGGTCACAGGCGTTTCACCGCTTTTCTGCGCGGCGCCGGCACGGCGTCGCTCTGCTGATGCTCGTAGTAAACCCGCAGCACCAGGCCAACCGCGAAAGACATGCTCAAAATCGAGTTGCCGCCGTAGCTGATGAACGGCAGGGTCAGGCCCTTGGTCGGCAGAGCGCCCATGTTGACGCCGATGTTGATCACCGCCTGCAGCGTGATCAACAGGCCGACGCCATAAGCCAGGTAAGCGCCGAAGGCCTGCTGCTTTTGCAGCGCCATTTTGGCGATCGAAAAACAGCGTAGCGCAAACAGGCCGAACAGGCCGATCAACAGCAGCTGGCCGACGAAACCGAATTCCTCGGCGTAAATGGCAAACATGAAGTCGGTGTGAGCTTCCGGCAGGTAGAACAGTTTTTGAATACTGCCGCCGAGGCCGGCGCCAAACCAGCCGCCGCTGCCGATCGCGATCAGCGACTGTGTCAACTGGAAACCGCTGTTGAACGGATCGGCCCAGGGATCGATGAACGAAGTGATCCGCGCCAGCCGGTAAGGCGACGAAACCGCGAGCAACCCCATGATGCACAGCGTGCCGGCGACGAACAGGATGAACTGACCGAATCGCACGCCGCCGAGAAACATCAGGCCGAGACCGGTCATCAACAGCACGGCGGCGGCGCCAAAGTCGGGTTCCATCACCAGCAGCCCGCTGGCGACCGCGAGAATTAGCATCGGCTTGATGAATCCCATGGTATTGGTCTGCACCTCGTCGCAGCGCCGGATCAGGTAACCGCTGAGGTAGATAATCAGGAATAGCTTGGCGATTTCGGAAACCTGAAACGTGAACAGGCCGAAATTTAGCCAGCGGGTACTGCCGTTGACGGTATGGCCGACGCCCGGGATCAACACGCAGGCCAGCAGGATAATCGAACCCAGCATCAACGCCATGCCGTTGTTGTTCCAGAATTGCAGTGGAATCTTGCACGCGAACCACATCAGCGCCAGGCTCA
>CALJQI010000009.1 GCA_937980285.1 uncultured Gammaproteobacteria bacterium
AGCGCCAGTCCGCCGCCGAATCCAGCTTCAACGCCTGGACCAAGTTTTACAAGCAGGACGAAAATGCCGCCAACGCGATCGTCAGCTACTATGCCAAGGGCTGCCTGATCGCGGCCTGCATAGACCTCAAGATGCGCGCGCTCAGCGGCGGCGAGAAAAGCCTCGACGACGTCATGTCGCGCCTGTGGCAGGAATACCTTGAGCATGCTCCGGGGGTTGGGTCCGACCGCATCCAGCAACTGGTGAGCGAGATCAGCGGCGAGGACCTGGGTGAATTTCTCGAGGCCGCGATCTACGGCACCGGCGACCTGCCGCTGGCGAGCCTGCTCGACGGCGTCGGCATCGACGTCATTCAGCGCCCGGCGAGCAGTCTGCAGGACAAGGGCGGCAAGGAGGCGGACGGCGACCTGCCGCGGGTCGACTTCGGCGCCATGCTGAAGGCCGAAAACGGCGGGCTTGCGATTCAACGCCTGAGCGAAGAGGGGTCGGCGCAATCGGCTGGCCTTGCGGCCGGCGACCAAATCGTCGCGGTCGACGGTTTACGCCTCGACCTGGCGCAGTTCGAAAACAGGCTGTTACGCGCCGCACCCGGGGATTTCTGGTACCTGCATGCCTTCCGCCGCGACGAGTTGCGCCTGTTCGAGGTCGAAATGCAGGCCGCCGAGGCCAGCACCATCGTGTTGAAAGTCGGCGGCAGTCATGAAGACGCGCGCCGTGCCTGGCTGCATGCCGAATGAAAGGCGAGCCGATTGACGAGGCCCTGATCGGGCAAAAAGTCGCCGCTCATGGTCTCGACTGGCTTTACCGGTCCGAGACCGGTTCCACCAACGCCGACGTGCTCGATTATTACCGCGAACATCGGCGCGAAGTCGTCGCCTTCAGCGAGCTGCAAAAGGCCGGACGTGGCCGCCGCGGGCGCCAGTGGCACTCGCCCGTCGCGCGCAATATTTACTGCACCGTCGGCCTGCAAAAGGCGCTGCCGGCAAAGCAGCAGGGGCTGTTGAGTATCGTCACCGGAATCGCCCTGTGTCGCGCGCTGCGGCGCAACGCCGGCGCGGCGATCGACCTCAAGTGGCCCAACGACCTGCTGGCCGGGGAGCGCAAGCTCGGCGGCATCCTGATCGAATCGCGCCCGCACGACGGCGAATCGTTTTTTTTCGCCATCGGCTTCGGTTTGAACCTGTTCATGCGTGAAGACGAACTGAGCGCCTTCGGGCAGCCCGCCACCAGTCTCGACCGGGTTGTCGCGGGGGAGCTCGATCGCGGCGAAATCCTGGCTACGCTGATCGACGCCGTGATCGCGGAGATTCGCGCTTTCGATCCGCTGCAGGCGCAATCGCTGGTCGAGGAATACGCCGAATTCGATGCTTTTCACGGGCGCGAAGTCGAGGTGATCAGTGGCCGTCAGCGTATTCGCGGCATCAATCGCGGTATCGCCGCCGGCGGTCAACTGCAGCTCGAAACCGAACAGGGTCTGCAGTTGCATTCGGCGGCGGAAATCTCGCTGCGGGCGGCGGCGGAATGATCCTGCTGGACTGTGGCAACAGCTCGCTGAAGGCGCAGTTTCGAACCTCGGGCCGCGTGCGCGCCAGTTATGCCTGCGCTTACAGCGGCGACTGGAGCGAGCGCCTGCAGCGCTGGATGTCCGGCCTGGATTCGACTCACTGTTACCAGTCGTCGGTGCTCGACGCCGAACGCCAGGCGCGGCTCGACGCCTTACTGGCGGAAAATTTCGCTGAAGCGGTGACGCGATTCAGGTCGGAAGCGAGGGCGGGTGGTGTGATCAATGGTTATGAGCGACCCGCGCAGCTTGGCGTGGACCGCTGGCTGGCGATGATCGGCGCCAGCCAGCTCGTCAGCGGCGATTGCATCGTCATCGACGCCGGCAGCGCGATCACGCTCGATCTGCTGCGCGCCGACGGCCGTCACCTGGGCGGTGCGATCCTGCCCGGCCTCAACACCTCGCTGCAGCGGTTTCGCAAGATATTCAGCCATATCGATTTCGACGACCCGCGCATCGGCCGCTGCGATCAACCGGGATGTTCAACCGAGGCCGCGATTCAGATAGACTACCCGCGGGATTCGATAGAGCGGCTGCGCGAACTGGTGAACGACTGGATGTGTCACCTCGATCCGAATGCGAGCCTTGTGCTCGCCGGAGGCGATGCGCCCAGGCTGCAGTCGCGGCTCGAGCGGCCGTGTCGAATCGTTCCGGACCTGGTTTTCCTGGGCATGTGCAAACTGGCTGAGCAATGAAAGTATTTTTCGGATTACTGTTGGTCGCTAATATCGCGTTCGCGATATTCCAGTGGCTAATGCCTTATGAACAGCTGTTCGTGGAGCAGAAAAAGGTTCCGCCGGCGGAACAGCTGCAGCTATTGACCGATGCCAATACCCAGGTTGTCAGCGAGGCCGAGGTCGTCGCCAGCGTCGAAGCCGAAACCGATGCGCTCGAGCTGGCGGTGGCGAGAGTCGAGCAGGAAGTCGAGGCCGAGCGCGCCAGGCTGGTGAACGAGGACAATAGCGACAAGCGCGTGTGCTACACCATCGGGCCGATCAAGGACAAGGCGCGGGCGATCGAGATTAGCGGGCGCTATAGCGGCAAGCAGGCGGTCACCGCGCTCAAGTCCAGCCTGGAGAAGGAATACCAGGGGGTTATGGTCTATATCAAGGGGCACAAGACCCGGGCCGACGCGGTTAGAACCGCCGGTAAGCTCGCGGCCAGGGGAATAACCGACCACATCATCGTCAACAGTCCCGACAATCCCAACATCCTTTCGCTGGGCGTGTTTGGCCTGAAGCGTAACGCCGACCGCCTCAAGGCGCGGATCGAAAAAATGGATTTCAAGGTCGAAACCGAAGCGCGTTACCGTGAGCGCACCATTTACTGGCTCTATGCCGAGCAGTCGAGCGAGGTTGACGTGCTGCAGTTGCTCGAATCGACGGACAATGAAAGCGGGATAAGCCAGATCCCGACGCAATGCCTGCCGGGGTAGGCGTGTTCATCGCCGTTAATCTGAAAACTTGCCAATATCGGGCAAAAACAATAGAATTCGCGCCCTTACCTGAGGGGCAGAATAAGCCCCGGTAAAGGCCGGTAAGGCCAGACTGGAAAGATATGCCGGCGTAGCTCAGTTGGTAGAGCAACTGACTTGTAATCAGTAGGTCCCGCGTTCGATTCGTGGTGCCGGCACCATATTCAAAGCCCCTGATCGAGGGGCTTTTTCTTTGCCCAGTTGGTTGATTCGGTTACTTGTGCCAGCATGATTTTTCTTTTTAGAAAGACTTACTTCGATGTTTGCGTGCGTAACCAGGCGCTCAGTTCGATTTCGTCGACGATTCCCTGGGCGGCCTTGACAATTAGATCCCCCACT
>CALJQI010000010.1 GCA_937980285.1 uncultured Gammaproteobacteria bacterium
TACGCGCCAATATATGTGAAAGCGAATTCGTAACATGGAAATCGACAAACTCAAGCCCATCCTCGAAGCGCTGTTCGCCGCCAGCGACAAGCCGCTGTCGGTCAACCAGCTGTTCGAGCTGTTCGTCGGCGACATCGAGCAACCCGACAAGGATGAAATCCGCCAGGCGATCCAGCAACTGGTGGACAAGCACGAGGGTGGCGGATTCGAATTGAAGCAGGTGGCTTCGGGGTTCCGCTTCCAGGTCAGGTCGGATTTCGAAACCTGGGTGGTGCGGCTGTGGGAACAGAAGCCGCCGCGCTACTCGCGCGCGCTAATGGAGACGCTGGCGCTGATTGCCTATCGGCAACCGATTACCCGCGGCGAAATCGAAGACATTCGCGGGGTCAGCGTCAGTTCCAACATCATCAAGACCCTGCAGGAGCGCGACTGGGTCAAACCGCTGGGACACAAGGAAGTTCCCGGCAGGCCGACGCTGTATGGCACCACCAAATCGTTTCTCGACTATTTCAATTTGATGTCGCTGAACGAATTGCCGACGCTGGCTGAAATTCGCGACCTCGATCAGTTCAACCCCGAGTTTGCATTCGACGAAAGCAGCGCAGCGCCGGTGGCCGAGGTGGCCGTCGTCGAAGACGAAAAGGCGGCCACATCTGACGAACCTGCCAGTTCCGACAAAGCCGACAAAGCCGACAAAGCCGACAAAGCCGACAAAGCCGACAAAGCCGACAAAGCCGACAAAGCCGACTAGGCCGAATAGGCCGACTAGGCCGACTAGGCCGACTAGGCCGACTAGGCAACCGAATCCCGGGCGCGCTGCTAACAAAAAGCCCGAAATATCAGTCGCCAGGGACGATATTCGCAACACCGCCTGAGCAGCCATCCAGCTCCAGTTGCCCGTTTTTTCATACTTAATGAATTCAGCGCATTGGCCGATATAGTTGCCATGCCAGGACCTACGCGATCAATTCTGTTAGCGGCGCTGTTTTGCGGCCTGCTCGTCGCCTGTAGCGAGCAGAAGCAGGCGCTCGATACCTGGGTGCATGCCGACACCGGATCTTACGGCGCCGCTATCAGCCCCGACGGCAAACACTTGCTGACCGGCGAGATTGGCGGCTTTGCGCGGGTCTGGGATTTGCAGACCAACCAGGTCAAGTACAGCCTGCAGCATGAAGAAGGCGCCGAGGGCGGCGTCATCGATGCGGACTTTTCCGAACACGGTGAGGTGCTGGTCACTATCGAACAGAATTCGATCGCGCGTTGGGCGGTGGCCTCGGGCCGCCTTACCGGCTACTGGGCCTGGCCCGGGCTTACCGATGTCGCGGTGTCGGCCGACGGCCGGTACGCCCTGATCGGCAGCAAGGACAGGCAGGCGGTTTACTTCGACATGGTCGACGGCAAGATGCGTTACGTGTTTCCACACCACCACAAGGTGACCAGTGTCGCGTTGTCGAAAGACGGCCGCTTCGCGCTTACCGGGTCGGATGACTGGCACGCGAGCCTGTGGGATCTCGCCACCGGCGAGCACCTGTGGTCGAAGAACATGAAGTACAAAATTTCCCTGGTGGCGCTGTCCGACGACGGCGAGCTGGCGCTCGCGGGCGCCTATATCGGCGATGCGCACATCTACGCAACGCGCGGTGAGGGCAGCCTGGTTTCGCGTCTCGACGAAGTCAAGATGACGCTGGTGTCGGCCGATTTTTCCGACGACAACCGCACGCTTGCCACCGGCAGGGCGGCCAAGGCCATCGATATCTGGGATGTCGCCAGCGGCAAACGCCGGGAAACCTGGAAACCCCGGGTCAAGCACAGGGTGCAACCCGATTCGGCCACCATCCTCGACCTAAAGCTCGATGCCAATGCCCGAACGCTGATTTCCGAATCCTCCGCCGGCATCGGCCAACGCTGGGCCATCAATTGACGCTTGCCGGCCTGACATCGGCTAAATAAACTTCGGAAACCTTCGCAGTCAGACCCCGGATTTATCATCCCGCGGATTCGGGCCTCGGCATGACAGACTTAACGCCTGCCCGTCGTCAGCGAAACGATTTTTGAACATTAAGTCCATTGGTTGCCTTCGGTTGCGGGTATAATCCCTCGATGGAACGCATTCAGAAATTTCTCGCCAACCAGGGCGCAGGCTCGCGCCGCCAGATAGACGCCCTGCTGCAGCAGGGGCGTATCAGCGTCAATGGCAAGGTCGCCAAACCGGGCGATCAGATCGACGGCCGCGAAAAAATCGCTATCGACGGCAAGCTGCTGCGCCTGCAGCGACATGTCGCCAAACCGAAAATCCTGATGTACCACAAACCGGTGGGCCAGGTATGCACTCGCGCAGACCCCGAGGGCCGCGAGGACGTCTACCAGCACCTGCCGCGTTTGCAACAGGGCCGTTGGGTCGGTATCGGCCGGCTCGATCTCAACACCAGCGGCCTGCTGCTGTTTACCAACGACGGCGAACTGGCTAACCGGCTGATGCATCCTTCCTACGAAGTCGAGCGCGAGTACGCGGTGCGCGTGCGTGGCGCGGTCAGTGCCGAGATGCTGCAGCAATTGCGTGATGGCGTAACGCTCGACGACGGCCCGGCGCATTTCGACGAAATCCTCGATTCGGGCGGGTCGGGCAGCAACCACTGGTACCACGTGGTGTTGAAAGAAGGCCGCAACCGCGAAGTGCGCCGCCTGTGGGAGGCGGTAGGGGTCGAAGTCAGCCGCCTGATGCGGGTGCGTTACGATCAGTTCAAGCTGCCCAAATGGTTGAAACCGGGCAAGTCGCGCATTCTCGACGACGAAGTCGTTAAAAGGGTGTATCAACGTCTCGGCCTCGGACCCGGCGTCAAGGAGAGCGGCGGCCGCAAGCGCGGGGATAGCCGTGGCGCCGGTCGCCGGCGCAGGAAAGCCTGATGGTCGCCAGCAAGATAGACAGGCTTTGCCAGTCGGTGCTTCCGCCCGGCTTCGAGCAGGTCAAGCGGCAACTGCCGCAGATTCAGCGTTTTCTCGAGCAAAATCTGCCCGAGCCGGTAAACCGGGAGGTTACGCTGTTGACGCTCAAGCCCGATGAAATCGTCATCGCCGCAAACTCGCCGCTGGTGGCCAACTACCTGCGCCTGCACGCGGGCGAAATTCAGCAGCAGCTGCGTGAAACTTTTGGCCTCGAGCAAGCGCTACGCTTCCGCACCATCCCCGACTCAATGTTGAAAATCGATTCGCCGAAAGCGCTGCATCGGCCCGGGCAGGTCGGCGCGGAGTCGCTCGAGGCATTGCGGCGCAGCGCGCAATGTATCGAAGACGAGAATTTGCGGGCGGCGATGCTGTCGCTGGCGGAGAGCCTCGAACCCGACTAGGCGCCCCTCTTGCGGCGGCATTGTAGAAGGTCGGTATGGATACTGTTGTATTCGATTCTGCCGTCAGGCGTAGATACCGATGAGCGAAGGGACGGATAAATGTGGAATATTATTCGATAAAGGCTTGCGGACTATTGTTGCGCCGTGATCCGCCGAGTAAAATTAACCCGTTACCACAGCTCGATTCATCACACCGAAGGCAACCATGTTAGAAAATATCACCGCGGCGCCGGCCGACCCAATTCTGGGCCTCAACGAAAAATTCCTCAGCGACGCTCGCAGCGACAAGATCAATCTCGGCGTAGGCGTGTACAAGGATGACAGCGGCAACACGCCGGTTTTGACCTCGGTGAAGAAGGCCGAGACGCGTTTGCTCGGCGCCGAAAACAGCAAGACCTACCTCGGTATTCCCGGCAGCGCCGATTACGCGCTCGCGGTGCAGCAATTGCTGTTTGGCGCCGATTCTTCGATTATCGCCGACGGCCGCGCGCAAACCGCGCAAACGCCAGGCGGAACCGGCGGGCTGCGGATCGCCGCCGAGCTGATCAGCCGGCAGATCGGTGCCACCCGCGTGTGGGTGTCCGACCCGACCTGGGCCAACCATATCGGCATCTTCGAGGCCGCTGGCCTGGAGATATCGCGCTACGCATACTACGACGCGGATGCCCACGACATGGACTTCGACGCCATGCTTGCCGATCTCGGCCAGGCCTCCGCCGGCGATGTCGTGTTGCTGCATGGCTGCTGCCACAACCCGACCGGTATCGATCCCGATCGCCAGCAGTGGGCGCGGCTGGCCGAGCTGTGTTCGACCCGCGGCCTGTTGCCGCTGTTCGATTTCGCCTACCAGGGATTCTCGCGCGGCCTCGACGAGGATGCCGAGGGCCTGCGCCTGTTCGCCGAGAAATGCGATGAAATTCTGATCGCCAGTTCGTTTTCGAAAAACTTCGGCATTTACGGCGAGCGTACCGGCGCCTTTACGCTGGTTGCCGGCACTGCCGAGGTCGCGGCGACCGTGTTCAGCCAGGTGAAAAGCATTATCCGGGTGATTTATTCGAACCCGCCGAAGCACGGCTCGGCGCTGGTCGCCGCCATCCTGACCGACGCCGAACTGCGCGCCGAATGGGAAGCGGAGCTGGCCGCAATGCGCGAACGCATCAAGCAAATGCGTGGCCTGCTGGTGACCACGCTGAAGAACAAGGGCGTCGAACAGGATTTCAGCTTCATTGAACGGCAGAACGGCATGTTCTCGTTTTCCGGCCTGAGCAAGCAGCAGGTGCTGAAAATGCGCGAGGACTCGGGCGTCTACGCGGTCGACTCCGGGCGTTTCAACGTCGCCGCGATGACCACCGGCAACATGGACGCGCTGTGTGACGCCATCGCCGCGGTAATCGACTAGACGAAGTCAGTCGAATTCGCACGACAGTCGCCTAAATTCCAGAGAGACATGAAAAAGCCGGCTGAGCATGTCCAACCGGCTTTTTAGAGTTTGGCTCCCCATCGTGGACACATATCGAACTTTTTGCCTGGCGCCTTCGCGAGAGATCAGGGCGGTTTTCGAGAGCATAGCAAAATTACCAATATCCTGAATTTAGGCCCCAGTTAGGAAAAGCTGACGCTCAGAAATATGGCCTGGGCGGCAGAAACCGACCCTAAACGGAAGCTCAATCCGCCAGTTCGAGCGTCTGCGTTTAGTGAGTTTGTGCCGGTGGTTCGATAATAGTCACTATCAATATGCAGTAGAG
>CALJQI010000011.1 GCA_937980285.1 uncultured Gammaproteobacteria bacterium
AGGCGCGACTGCAGTTCGACCGCGGGGACGTTGCGGCTTTGTATCAGAGCCTGTTTAACCGAGATCGGCCCAATGAATCGCTTGTCAAAATTCTCCGGCGTAAAACCGCCAAACCGACGCGGAGAATCCTTCAGCAAGGACGACGGATGCACCAGGCCTTCATCCATCGACAATGCGTATACAAAGGGCTTCAGGGTCGAGCCGGGCGAGCGCCTGGCCAGCGTGCCGTTGACCTGCCCGTGAATCTCGCCGTTAAAAAAATCGGCCGAACCTACCATCGCTTCGATCGCCATGGTTTTATAATTGAGCAGCAGCACGGCGGCATTATTGATACCTTCGCTCGCCCTGGCGCCGACGTACTCGCTGACCATCCTGCTGACGATTTGCTGCTTGTTCGAGTCCAGCGTGGTATCGACATAACCGTGCTCCCAGCGCGGCAATCGACGCTCGACGAAGTCGACGAAATGCGGCGCCGCGAACGGCAGGCTTTCTATCGTGCCGATCTTGAGCGGCAGATCGAAGCTGCCAACTTTGCCGGCGTCTTCGGGGTGATGCTCGAGCCACCTTTCGAGCAAATTGGCGCGCGCCTGCAACAAGCGTTCGTATCCCGTTGCCGAGGCTGGATTTCGTTTGCCCGGATTTTGCGGAATCACCGCCAGGGTCAGAGCTTCGGGCAGGCTTAATTGCTCGGCCGTCTTGCCGAAATATATCTGGCTGGCGGCCCCGATGCCTTCGATATTGCGCCCGTATGGCGCGAGATTCAGGTAAATCTGCAGAATATCCTGCTTCGAATAGTGCCGGCTCAATTGTATCGCGCGCAGGATTTGCTCGATCTTGCCGCCGATCGTATTCGACGGGATATTCCATTTCAGCCGGGCGACCTGCATCGCGATAGTCGACGCACCGATACGCCGCTCGCGCGTGATATAGGTACTCCAGAACGCGCGCAGCAATGCGGCGAAATCGACTCCCCAATGGCTGTAAAAATCCTGGTCCTCGTAAAGCAGGGTCGCTTCGATGAATCGGGGTGAAATCTGCTGCAGCGAACGATGAATCCGATAGCGATCGTCATCGGCCAGCGTCAGCCGCAACAGCTTGCCGTCACGATCGAGGTAGACATTGGAATAAGAAACATAGTGATCGATTTTCGGATGCGGAGTCAGCGCATAGACCAGCCCGGCGGCAACGAGTAAGACAACGAACGCGGCCGCCGATTTTTTCATTGCGAGGCAACGACCTCGAAGCGGCCGGGCACGGTATTCGCCCGTATCGAGCGGTCATACATGGATTCGGCATAAGACGACGGAATGACGAAGCTGCCGGCGGCTGTCAACTTGACGCGGTATTTCAGCTCCCGCAGCTGGCTGCCGAAGCTGCCGTAGAAAACCACCCGGTCTTCACGGATATCGAGGTAATCAGCGCGCCAGTTGCGCGCAGTCGCCGAAACCGATCTGCGCAGCACTTCGAAGCCGCCTGGCAACAGGTCGATGATCGCAATGTTATCCAGCCGCCGATCATCCAGCGCACGTACCTTGAGGCGCACGGTGAGCTCCTTACCCTGCTCGAAGCGAGTGACCGGATTGCCATCGTCATCGACGAAGTCGCGGAAGATCTCGATACCCTCTGCCACAGCCTTTTGCGGCAACTTGTCGTCATAACCAGCTTGCAGGTTGAGGTAGTACATCGGTTTTTCGCCTTCGATTTCGAGCCTGGCGGTGCCGTTGTCGTAGGCGGCGGTCAAGAAGGGCCGCGCCACCGCTGCCAGCACGCGCCGTTGACCTGCCTGATCGATTGCGCTGAAATCGATCGATTCCTGGTAATTACCCGATGTCACCAGTTCGCTGTAGGCGCCCAGAGCGAGTATCGCGTAGGCCGAGGAAATCGTGTTGTAGCTGCCCTGGAAAATTTTCTGCGTCAACTGGTGAATGTGCTCGCCTTCGAGCTCGCCCGCCCTGTCGGGAAAGTGCTTCGCCAGCAGATAAATATACTGCGCGTCGATTGCCAGCAGTGAATGGAAATCGTCCAGCGCCTGATGCTGGTTACTGTTCAACTCGTAATTCCTGATCAGCCGTGCGGCCTCCTCGTCTTTCTGTAGCAGCTGGTAGGTGGCGGCCATGTAGGCCGCGAGCAGATCCTTTTTCCAGGTTTTGGCGTGGTTGCGATCGAGGTTTTCTTCCAGGTCGACAAGATAGTTGGTGCTAACCACTCCCATGCGCGTCAGCAGATAAATCGCGTTGGCCCTGCCGCGCGCATCGCCCAGCGTCCTGCCTGGTTTTGCCGCGTAGGATTGCAGAAAATCCTTGCCCCGCTGCAAAAGGTCGGCCGGCACCGGAATTCCGCGCTGACTGGCTTCCAGCAGGAAGTGCATGACATACACCGACGGGTAGTCAGCCGAGCGCGCATGCCCCGGCCAGAAAGCGAAACCGCCATCGGCCAGTTGCCGCTCGCGTAACTTGTCGATCAACTGCGCGAAATGCGCCTCGACATCGCCGACATGCGGCGCATAGGCCGGATGCGCCATCAAACCGACCAGCGGAAAAACCTTACTTACCACTTGCTCGGTGCAGCCGTGCGGGAATTTATCGAGATAAGTCGTCAAACCGTCGACGATGACCAGCGGGCTGGCCGAGGCGGTCACCGATTGCTGCGACAATTCCGGCAGCAGGCTGCGGCTCAGCTCGATGTCAAAGGTTTTATCCTCGCTGAATCCACTCTCGACCCGGGTTTCATAACTGATTGCCGGACGTATGCTGAGACTTGCCGTGCGTGACGAATCTTCGTTTTCATGCCTGACGCTGAATTTCAACTCGGCCGCCCCGAGCTTGCTCCTGGCCCTGGCTCGGAAGCGATACCTGCCCTCGCCACCTTCATCGATTTCCAGTCGCGTCGAGGTTTCGCCGATAATTTCGATATGCTCGGAGGCGCTGATTTCGAGGTCGACAGGCGCCTTCTTACCCGAGCCCTCGATGATATTGGCAATACCCACGGTCACCTCGAATTCATCGCCGGGCGCGGCCTGGGTCAACAGGTTGGGCGATATGACAAAGGGCCCGCGTACTATCGAGCGCCTGCTGACAGCGCCGACCGCGGTATCGCTGACAGCAACCGCCATCACCCGCAGCTCGCCGGCAAAGGTGTCGGGCACATCGAAACTGACCCTGCGCTTTTCGCTGTCCGCAGGAAAAATACCGGACCAGAAAACTGCGGGTTTATCGGCCTTGCGCACAAACGGATTGAGATTCTGAGCCAGCATTGCCATTTCTTCCGCAGCCACACCGCCGCCAGCGGCGGACAATCCCTTGACCACATCGAATTCGGGCAGAATCAAATCGAGAATTTGCAGCGTGCTCACATCGAGCATTCGTTTTTTCAGGAAATGCTCGAGCGGCGCCGGGGTCTGGTAACCGGCCACCTGCAGTATTCCCTCGTTGACAGCGAATACCGCAATGCGCGACGGCCTCGAGGTGCTGAATTCGATTTGCATCGGCTTGCCCGGGCGAACGATCTCGCCGGCTTCAAGGCTAATGTCCACGCGGCTCCGGCTCTTGTCGATCGAAAACGGCTGCACCGCGTAACTCAAGGGGCTGGTGAACACCTCCTTTGAGTTCAGGTCGCGCACGAAGGCGACATTGACATAGCCGTTGCCTTCGAGATCCGCCGGAACGCGAATGGTTTGAACGGAACTTTCGGTCTCGGACTCGAACCATTTGAAATGATGCACGCGGTCGCTTTCGATCGTAATCAGTCCGGCACCGGCGTAGGGCGCGCGAATACTCATTTCGATCAGATCGCCGGCAAAGTAATCCGATTTGTCGAGTTTCAACTGCAGCTCGGCGTTCTTGTCTATCTTGCCGGCGAGGTTGGCAAAACCGGCTACGGAAAATTCGAGCCGCGCCAGGCGCAGGTTCTGCCGATCGACTACTTCGAGCGCAAAATCACCGGGCGTGGTGGTATCGACGGGATACCGGTATCCGTCGACTGCGATACTGAGCGCCTGGCTGCTTAGCTCAACTTCCTTCTCCACCGTCTGGTACTTGTAGGTATTGTTTTGTTGCTTGACCAGGGTCGATATTTGCTGGATTTCGATCAGCCTCAATTGCAGGTTCGAAATCTCCTGGCGCTGCAGGGCTTTGTCGACCGCGATGAATTCTATATTGCGCTCACTTTCCGCGCTGATGTAGTCGAGATCGCCATCGGCCTTGTAGCCGACGATTGTCTGCAGGGGCGAAATCAGAGCGCTATTACTGGCGATGACACTGCGCCCACCGGCCTGGTCGAAGCCCTCGGCAACAAAACGCAATCGGTAAGTACCTTCACGGAAAGCATCCAGATCGATTTCAAAACGCGCTTCGCCGTCGGCATCCGTCTGCTGGTCCGGCAGGAACTGATCGAGCCTGAGCGGCTCCTTGTCGCGATCGAAATGCGCATCGGTAAACTGGTAATCCTGATACTCTTTGAAACGAAAATCATGGGGTTCGATAATGACCCGTCCCGATATTTTCCGCTCCTGCGCCGGCGTGCCAAAAAGGTTGGTTAACACCACCTTTGAAACCAGTTTTTGCTGGGTATTCCAGCCTTTGCCAACAGTTTCGAGCAACTCACTGCTGATCTTCATCGTATCGGGCTGGAACTCTTCGACATCGAATCGTACGCTGCCGATTTGACGGCCACGCTTCTGGTTGTCGCGCACCAGGTGCAGGTTAGCGTAGTAAATGCCGGTAATCGTGGTCGGCTCGGTGGCAAACTGGAAATCCAGAAACCCTTTTTCCGGCAGACTTACCCGGCGCACCTGCGCCTCCTGGTGGCGCGGCCCGACAATCACGACTTCGAGCGGAATGTCTTCGACGTTAGACATATCGAAATTTTTGACAATCATGCCGAGATTTACCGTCTCGCCGGGGCGGTAGATTCCGCGATCCGAGAATAGGTAGGCATTCAGCGATTTGTCATCCTGCCCCGCGGGCCTGACGCCGCCGATATCAAAACGCGACAGGTTAATCTGACGCGAACTGCGGTTATAGGGCATGAAAGAATGATCTTTCGCGTTTTTAATCACGTAAACCGTCGGTTGTTTCTCCTGCTTGAAGCCCCTGGTCGACGGCAGCGATAGATGTCCCCGCTGATCTGTGTTGCCGGTTAATATCGGGATACCGTTTTTGCCTAGCAACTCCACCCGGGCGTCGGCCACCGGCGTGCCGTCCGCTATCGACTGCACAAACAAATCATGGCTGCGATCGGCATTATTCTTAACAATGACCCCGAGATCGGTCACCAGTATCAGGCGCCTGTCGTCGACGCCGCGAATTTCTCGCTGCCTTTTTTCGTCCCAGCCCTTGATCTCGACGAAAAACAGGCCGAAGCGATCTTCATTACGCGGCAGATACTGGTTCAAATCGATCGAGAAGTAATTCGCCTTGCCCGGGTGCTTCTTTTCCAGCTTCAGAATCAGGCTATCGATCTCGGTAATATTCTCCTCGTTGAAATTCCAGGCATTGAAGCGTGGATTCGAGATATCGCCTTCGGTCTGAGAAACCAGGTGATTCAACTGCCCTTCGATCATCTTGCCCACCACCAGCTTGACCGACGACAATCCGCGGGTTAACACGCTCAGCTGCTGCCCGCCCGAATAGGTCAGGATCGAACCTTCGCCGGCGATCTTCGCCTCGCGCGGATAAGGGGGGATTTCCAGCACGCTGTCGTAAAACGAGCGATGCACAAACTTGTTCACCGAGGTGAACCCCTTGTCGATGCGGAAGTACAGCTGGCGCCGCTCCGGCACATCGACTACCAGGCTGTATAGCCTGGCGTAGTTGCGCTCGTTGGGAACGATGCGAAACTTCACTGGCTCGCTATTGTTAAGCACATTTGAAGTAACTTCGCGCGCGCTGCGCCAGAAATCCTTGCCATGAGGCTGGCCGCGGCCCGGCAGCAAGTGCAGCGAAAGCTTTTCCAACAGTTCGTCCTGCTCGATATCATCGGTAAATTCGACAACCAGCAATTGCTCCGGCTCGTCGCTTTCGTTTCTGACGATCTGCATACGCGCCGAGCTTACCTTGAGGAAGCTGAATAAATCGGGCACCAGGATTTTGTCTTCGAGCGCTGCCGCCGAGGCCTCGCCGCCGAGGATGGTGCCGACGCCCTCATCCAGGCTGAGCTTCATGTAGTTTGGATTCTCAGGCAGGCTTACCGCTTCCGACTGCACATAAGCCTCGCGGCTGTTTTCATCGTAGGTCACGGTAAAGCGATACGGCCTGGGCTCGGTTTCGATTTTCGTATCCGAGGGTCGCATTTCCATTTTCAGCCTGGCTTCCAGCGACTTCTTATCGACCGGGTGGCTGAAAGTGATGGTCGAGATCACGCGTCGGACGCTGATATCGACCGGATCCTGGTAAAACTCGATGCTGCCGATACGAGGAGTGAATTCGGGGGTAGTAAAAGTCGCGCTATCCTCGGACAATCGCGTATCTTCGGAAAAAACAGCCTCGCTGAAACTGACCGTATACTCTACGCCCGCCGGCCAGTCAGTTTCGGGTTCAAATTCGATTCGCCGATCGTCGCGCCACAGCCACTTGCCCGCTTTTGTCGGTGAAATCGAGATGCCTTCGAGGATTTCTTCGCCGACCAGATCGATTCTGGCAACCGACGGTGGGCCCGATGGTCGAGGTTGATTCTTTTTGAGAACCGAGTAATCGTAGTCAAAGTGTATTTCCAGGGAATCCGGCTGTGCATCCCTGTGGTTCGGCGTAATGCGAATTTGCGAGGCGCTGGCCTTGACCATTAGCGGACTGGGCAAGGAATCATAATAGGCGTAGGCACCGATTCCCGCGATGACAAGGAACAGCAACGCGGCGAAACCCTTGCGATAAGTTTTGGCAAGACGATCGAGCGAGGTCAGCCAGGGCGGCGCAGACCAGCTGAAACGGCCAATCAGCAGGGCGAGAACGGTAAACGGAAACAATAGTAGTTTTTTCATGCCTGTTCCTTGATCGGAATTATTCTATCGGGACCGTTGAGCCTGGAGCACAGGCCATCCAGAAGCGGCTCGAATCAAAGCCATCCCCGTCCAGCCTTAAGTTTAGTAACCCTGCGGGGAAAAATGCATAAAATCTTTTTGTTTGCCTACGATTTCCCCGCCCCATTTCAAGCCCAGGTCTTCAAGCGCATGGACGATGTTACTGTCCGCGGTCAGCGACTCCGGCTGCCCGGGATCCCAGCGCCCGCCGCGAATCAGGCGACAGGCGTCGTTGAAAACCAGGCAATTGTCGTACAGGCCGTTGCTGTCGGGATTGACGTCGATCGCAATGCCGAACGAGTGGTTGCTGAAACGGGTACGAGTGCCATTTTCGTCCACATCGCCACGAGTTTTGCCGACCCGGTAACCGACAATAAGGCGCAACGGTTCGCCCTGGCTTATCAGATCTTCGAGCGTGTCCCGCAGCCGGGGCGCGAGCACCCGGCAGATGCTGAAGGGTTTCAGCGGCGAGATGGCGATGCTGCGCTGATCCTGCTCGCAAACGCTGCAGCCGGTATAAGCGTCGATCTCTTCGTCGGTCAACTCGGCAAAGGGCTTGTTTACGGTCGTATGCTTAACCGCCGATTTGGTAACCGTATTCCAGGAATAGGTCTGGTAGCTGCACATCTTTGCCGCATTTACCTGCGCGGCAGACACCAACAGAAAGAGCAGTATTAACGATCGAATCATTCGACAAAACCGTAGCAGGTGAAAATACTGGCCAGGTTCTCATGTAAACCGGGGCGCGGTCTTTTGAGCACGATAAAACAATTGCCGATGATTGATCAATTTGAAATTTTATAACATACAGGTGCCGCGCGGTTCATGCTCCGGCTGTTTTTTCAGCTACACTGTTTCTTTAACGGAGCTCGCATTATCAAAGTAGCGGATAAGCCGGGTTCACACCGAATTGACGCATCGGCTTCAGGAGACCGCAAATCCGATGAAACTTGTCTTTACACTGCTCGGACTGGTGCTGCTGGTATCAGCCGCGCAGGCAAATTCGATCACCACCATACAGCTGTCGAACCGGCCGGCGCAGGAGATCATACCCATCATCAAACCGATGCTGGGATCGGGCGACGCAATCTCGGGGCAGGGATTCAAAATCTTCCTGCGATCGTCGGCGCAGACCCGGGCACAGGTACAGGAGATGATCGATGCGCTGGATATTGCAGCCAAACTGCTGCAGATATCCGTATTCCAGGGCAGCAGCCGCGGCCTCAGGACGCTGGATATCGATGGCGGCATTCGGGTGGAAAGCGGCAACGGCCGTGTCGAAATCGGCAGCAGCGGAAGTAAAAAGAGTGGCGGCAGCATTACTTACAACAGCAATGGAGGCAGCGCCAATATCAACAGCACCGGCACCCGCTCGCGCCTGCAGGACAATCCGATACACCGGGTGCGCGTCAGCGAAGGCACCGAGGCCTTCATCGAAACCGGCAAGCAAATCCCCTATTTCTCGGGCGCTTACTGGAGCCGGCCCAGGTCGATTAGCGGCGGCATCGAGTACAAGAACGTGACCACCGGTTTCTACGTGCTGCCGCGCATCCAGGGTGAAAACGTCATGCTACAGGTCAGTCCGTTCAAAAACACGATGCGAAACTCCAGCGGCGGCAGCATCGACACCCAGTCCGCCAACACCACCATTCGCGGGCGCATCGGCGAGTGGCTGTTGATCGGCGGCACCACCGAGGAAATCACGCGCAGGCAAAGCGGCGCCGGCAGCTACACCTCGACCCAAAGCCGCAACCAGCAGAACATCTGGATCAGGGCCGATCTCGTTCAGTGAGCCGAGATTCCGAAGGAGGCAAAGAATTCATCGAAGACCAGCTTCGTTGATATAGCGCGAGAGATAAAAACAAAAATTATAGCCGCTAGCAGGGGCCTGGACGTAATAGAATCAATTACACCGGCTCTATTTTCAGCTTAACGATGGCCTTGTCGGTGCGCTTGTCGACGCTGAATTTATAACCCTGTTCGACCATGCTTTCGCCGTAGTCCGGGATATGGCCGAGCTGGTGCATCACCAGGCCGCCGATGGTGTAGGAGACCTTGGTGTTGAGATTGATTTCCAGCAGGTCGTTGACTTCCGATACCGACATCCGCGAATCGACCAGGTAGGAATTATCGTCGAGATGCTCGAAGGCTTTTTTCCGGCGCGGCAGGTATTCCTCGAAATCGTAACCGACGTCGATATCGCCAACCACCTCTTCGATGATGTCTTCCATGGTGATTATGCCAACCGCCGAGCCATACTCGTCGACCACGATTGCCATATGATCTTCGCGCTGGCGCAGTATCGGCAGCAGCTCGTCGATGGTTTGCAGCTGCAACACGTACTGCGCGGGCTTGATCAGTTCTTCCAGCTCCTTCTGCGCTGTCGAAGCTTCCATCAGGTCCCAGGTGGTCAGCGTCGCGATGCCGATGATGTTGGTGATATTTCCCTTGTACACCGGCAGGCGGTTATAGCCCTTGCGCCGCACGGTCGCGATCGCGCGCAGAATGCCGCGCGTGTTACCGATCGCGGTGACGTCGGAAATCGGGATCATCGCCTCGCCCACGGTGGTATCGCAGAACCGAATTACCCGGCGGATGCGGCCGCGGTCGAAGGCGTCTATCGACGAAGTTCTTTCGGTCATTTCGACCACCGCTCGGATTTGCTCGCGGGTCATGAACAGGTTTTGCTCGACCTTGCCGCCGCCCAGCAGCCTGGCCAGCAGCCGCGCCACGCGCGAAAAAATAAAAACGATCGGGTAAAAAACCACCGAGAATATTTTCAGCGGAAATATGGCGATGGGCGCGATGGCATCGGATTTCTGCTGAAAGATACTCTTCGGGACTATCTCTCCGAGGATCAGCAAGATCGGGGTAAACAACAGGAAGGCGTAAAAGTCTCCGCGCTCGCCGAACAGGCTGATAAACAAAACCGTTACCAGCGTGGTCAGCGCGACGGTAGCGATATTGGTGCCGACCAGGGTAGTCCCCAGCATGACGTCGGGCGACTTGAACAGTTCGAGTACCTCTTTGGCGCCGCGATGGCCCTGGTTCGCCCTGGCGGTGAGCTTTACCTTGTCCGAGTTGACCAGGGCGATCTCGGAGCCGGAGAAAAAGCCCTTGATCAGCAGTAATACCAGGATTCCGAAAATCAGCCAGACTATGCTCATGACACTTTCTCCACCAGGTCGGCCTCGTCTTCCGGTTCATACTCCACCGTATCGTCGACGTCTTCCGGGATGTCTTCTATTTCATCGCGATCTTCCGCCCGCGGGTCGACCTCTTTTTCGGCCTGGATAACACCCTCTTCCTGGTCGAAGTCGTCGGCGTCGACACCCTTGGCCACGCGCACACGCGAAATTCGGTGATCGTCCATTTCCAGGATCTGGATAATGATGTCTTCGTACTCGACCTTGTCGCCTTCGCGCGGCAGGCGGTCGAGCAGGCGGAATGCGAACCCGGCGACGGTGGTCATGCGCGGATCCTCTATGCCGAAGTTGGTGAGATTATCAAAGTCGTTCAGCTTCATATCGCCGGGCACTTCGTAAATGTTGTAATCCTTCTCGGCGTAATAGCCGGCGGTCGCCTTCGAGCCGCCGCTGATGTCCCCGAAGATGAAATTGAGCACGCCGCGCATGGTAATAAAGCCCTCGACCCCGCCAAATTCATTGAGACAAACCGCCGCGCGCACCTCGTTGACCTGGAAGAAGTCGAACATTTCGTCGACTTTCTTGGTCAACGGCACCACCACGGGCGGGTGCATGATATCTTCGTGCGTCAGCTCGGACTGATCGACGTCATCGAGCACCAGGCGCAGAATATCTTCGGCGTGCACGAAGCCGACGATGTTGTCGCGATGGGTTTTGAAAACCGGAACCCGCGGGTGGCGATAGGCGACGAACTTGTCGATGATCTCGGGCACGCTCATTTCGATGTTGAGGAAGGCCATTTGCGTTCGCGGCGTCATCACCTCGACGATTTCGGTTTCGTTGGCCTCCAGCAGGTTGTAGATCAGCGCGCGCTCGGTTGCGTCGAGCTCGCCCTCTTCCGACACCTGCTCCACCAGGGTCAGAAACTCGTCCACCTGCAAGATATTGTCCGCGGCCTTGATTTCGCCGACCACCCGCGTCGTGATCCAGTCGGCGATGCCGCGGATAGCCCAGCGTATCGGCGCGATCAGGTTTATCCACATCGCCAGCGGTATGGCGACGATGCGGGTGCTGTACCTGATCGGGTTGGAGACCGCGATAGTCTTCGGCGTGACCTCGCCGAACAGCAGCAGCAACGGCACCATCACCAGCAGGTTGATCATCACCACCTTGTCCGGCGCGTATAGCGAAATCAGAATCGAGGTCATGTTGGCGGCGGCGGCAATGTTGACCAGCTCGTTGCCGCT
>CALJQI010000012.1 GCA_937980285.1 uncultured Gammaproteobacteria bacterium
TGCCAGATGTCTTCGTTATCGTTGATCGCCTCCCAGGTCCGCGCCAGTATGCCGGCCCGCCGCTGGCAAAAGTCGTGCGCGTGGAAATCGCTCGCGCGGTATTGAAACGGATTGAAAAATGCGCCTGCCAGCGGTGCGAACAGGGCGTCCCAGATCAGTAACCCGAGGACCCCGTTGAAAAGGCTGTTTTCGAGAAAATAACAGCATTCTTTCTGCTCCAGCGCGTCGTAGTATTCGGCGACCGCGGTCTCGACCGAGTCGTGATAGTCGAGCTCGAGATCGAGTACTTCGGGCCGGTGGTCGTTTTTCAGGCGATCGATTGGCGGGGGGCAATCGAAACCATGGCGCCTGGCCAGCCGCGCGCCGAACATGCAGGCGAACTGAAGCTCGTCCTCGTCCAGCGGCGCATCGATGATCTGCACGCAATCTGCCAGCGCCTGGCGATGATCCCCGAGCCTGTCGTGAATGCGCGCCACCCGCTCGCGGCTCGGCGGCAGGGGACAGCGCCGGTAAAGCGCGAGCGCCGCCGGCAACTGTTCGATGCGCTCGAACTGGCGCGCGATTTCGTATCGCAGGCGTTCGCTCTTGCGGTATGCCGGGCTACGCGCTTCGATGTCGTCGGGAATCAGGTCGTGGATTTCATGCAGCACAGCGGGGTCGGTAATATCGCTCAGACCGTAGAGGGTTTCCAGCTGGTAAAGCAACCAGTGCTGACGGATCTGCAGGCCGTTTTGGTAGGGGCGATGGCGGTGATCGATTTGATAGCTTTCGAACTGATACAGGCCAAGGTCGCGCAGTACGAAATCGGTCATCGACTGGTTCAGATTGCCGAAGAACAACATTTGCAGAATCAGGTAATCGTCGCGCCGCAGCAGCTGGACCAGGCAGTCGCTGGCGGCGAGTTCGTCGAACCAGCGGCTGTCCTCCTGCCCCAGCAGCGTTGCTTCGAGCTGATCGCGCCGAAGACTGTTCAACCGCTGTTTGTCTTTTACGCGTGCGAGTAGCTCAGCTTTGGTGAACAGCGACAACAGCAGCGCGTGTTCGATGTCGTCGTCGAGCGCGACCAGACCGGCCTGCGCCAGTATCTCCAGCGCTGCTTCGATGGATTCGATCTCGGTATAGTTCAGTTTGCTTGCGCGATACCAGTCGTGACTGCGGTTGTACAGGCGAATGCACAGCTTTTGCGCGTCCGCGTCCAGTTCGGCGAAGCGTTCAAGAAACTCGAGCTGCTGCTGGTCGAGTATGTCGTCGTAAACCCTGGAAACATGTCCGAAAAGGGTCAGTACGTTGTCGAGGTAATAGTCTTGGGGTAAGTCAGGCAGCATCTGGTTTCATATTCTACATCAGGCGCCTGGATATAACACTGTTGCATACAACGGTGTTATATATTATATTCCCGCCATGGAATCGCTCACCGACATCCAGCAGGCAGTTTACGACTATACCCGCCAGGTCTTGCGCCAGGGGCGTCCGTTCCCTTCGTTGCGCGATATCGCAGGCCATTTCGGTTTTCAGCACACCACGGCGCGGTTTCACCTCAAGGCGTTGGAGAAAAAGGGCTTCATCCGGCAGCGTTCGCAGCGCGTTTCCGATTACATGTTGACCTGTGATGGGTTGACCTGTGATGGGTTGACCGACGATGGTTTGATCGATGAAATGACGGTCGATCAGGTACGGGGCGGCGCCGACGCCTTCGACCTGGTGGCGAGGATTCCCGCCGGCGCGCCGTTGCCGGTTTTCGATGAAACCCGCGAATCGTTCTCGGTAACGCATGATTTTTTTGGCGGCGGCGACATCCTCGCGATTCGCGTAATCGGTGACAGCATGTCGGGTGATTCCATCGCCGAGGGCGACATTGCGATGATCAAGCGACAGTCCGAGGCAAACAAGGGCGATATTCTGGCCTTGCGTATCGAAGACGAAATTACCCTCAAGCGTATTGAGCTACGGGGTGACCGGGCACGCTTGCTGCCGTCGAATCCGCTACACGAAGTTCGCACCGTTAGCGCCGCCCAGCTCGAGATTCTCGGCAAGCTGGTCGGCATCGTGCGCAAGGTTTAAGGCGGGTACCGCTGGCATGGCCTCACTCCCTGCGCAATTTGCCGATTCTTCGCTGCAGCAACAGTTGCAGTCCGCGCGCTCGCTCAAGCAGCAACTTTCGAAGCAGCCGCAGGCGCTGTACTCGGGAATCGAGGCGCTGGACGACTGTTTCAAACAGGTCAGGCCCGGCGACCTGATCGAATGGGGGATTCCCCCCGGTCTCAATGGCCGGCTGATTCCGCTGCAGTTGCTTAAACACCAGATCCCCCTGAGCGTGTGGATTTATCACCACCACGGCCTCGGCGTTTTTGCTTCCAGCTGGATTAGCCACGGGGTCGATATGCAGCGCCTGTTTTTCATTTGTTCGGAGAATCCGGTGAGCGAGTTGCGGCCGATTTTTCTCGAAGACACCTTCAGGCGCATCATTATCGATGCGCCGCGAAGGTTTAGTGACGGCGACATGGCTTTTGTCAGTCAGCAGGCGCGCGAGCACGGCCAGATAGTGTTCCTGATTCGGCATTATTTTCTCAGTCAGAAGAACGGTAATCCTCACGCCAGCCTGCGCATCAACACCTGGCAAAGCGGCAAGCGCTGTTTTTCGCTACAGCTGATCAAGGGGCCTGTCAGCGGCAGGATTACGCTGCCCTATCGCGCCGTGGCCGAGGAGCATGGCCGTTACAACTAATATGCAAACCCGGGTTATCGACCTCGCCGAACTGCGTGCCGAGGATGATTTCCCAGCCTATGCGGCGGTATTCAGCACCACCGCGGGCAATCCCTTCGTGCTGTCGCCGACGGCGATGCGATGGAGCGACCGTATCAGCCTGTCACGGCTCGGCGATTGCAGGTCTTTCTGGCTCAATCAGAAAAAAAAACTGCGCTGTAAACTGATTGACCTGTTCGCTCCCCTGTTGCAGTACCACTACGGGGACGACTATGTCGCGGTTTTCGGCGAGCATCCATGGCAATGCCTGCTGTACCTGGAATATCAGCTCAAGCACCAGGCGCGGGGTCTCTATCTGTTGCAAAGCCGGCTTAATCGAAACGTTTACAAGACGCTGGACTGGGACTGCTGGTTCGGCGCGCAAAGCCTGCTGGCGGAGCATCTGCATACAATCAACGCGCGTGGATTTCGACGCCAGACTTTCACCGCCAGGCAAGCCCGGATGCGGCGCTTTGTTCAGCGTATCGGCGTTGCCGCGCCGTATGAAATGAACGCCGCCGAGGCCAACGCTATTCAGCGACGCTTCGGCAAGTGGCTCGGCCTGATCTGGCAATGGAGTTTTACCGATTCGAGCGAGCTGCAGTTTTTCCCGTGGATTACCCTGCGCCAGGAAAGATTGCCCACGGTAGAGCGCGACCTCGAGTACCCGGTTAACCAGTGGTCCTGTATCGAGGTCCTGCTGCGCGAAGACCTGATGCGCTTATGCGACCAGTTCAAGCGAGACGATTGCCAGCATATCAATCGAATGGAGTGGGAAATAATCCTGTTCAACCAGCAAAAGGTTACGGTTGAGCTGTCATTTCGTTACCCTTACTCGCTGCATCGCGATCAACCCGGTTTCGATACTGCGCTGTACCAGGCCCGGTATCTTTACCAGGACCTGATCTCCAGGCTGCAGGCGCGCGATACCGATCTCGATCTGCCGGAGACCATGCCGTTCTTGAGCTGGCGGATTGAAGTCCGTGAACGACTTATGCTGGCGCCGTCGTTAATGGATCTGTTTGCGCGAGATTGCGACCAGGTCGATTATCAGCGCGTGATGGCGTTGCAGAACAAGTTGCCGCTGGCCTTTGAATGTTACCAGTCGGACGCCAGTTTTTTTCCTGAACAGTCTTTCAGTTCCGTTGGCGTCGGTGAATCCGTCGTGACCGATTTCGATCACCGTGCATGGTCCTGCGGCGCAAGCAACAAGCCATTGTTTTTCTATGACCCAGCCCGGCCCATCGAAAATCCCGGCCAGGTACAGAAAGTATTCCTCGAACGCAGTTCCAACCAGTGGTGGTTAAGCGAAGATGCGATGCATTCGATTCGTGATTATTTCATCCTCAAGGACCGCAATGGCAGGTCCAGCTGGGCTTTTCGCACAGGCGACGGCGCATGGTTCAAGCAGGGCGAATTCTCCTGATCAGAAGTCATGTTCAGGCACTTTAATGAATGGCTCTGCAAGACCAACTTCAGTTTTTTGCAGGGTGCATCCCACCCGAGAGATTTGATCGAGCGCGCCAGTGGGCTCGGCTACGGGTCGCTTTGCATCAATGACTTCGACGGCGCCTACGGGCTGGCGCGCTGCTATCGTGAACTCGAATACCTGAAGCAGCGGCAAGCCTCCGGCCTGAAGTTGAACTACGGCGCCGAGATTCACTTGCGGCGCGATCACGACTTGCCGTTACTGCTGCAGGATACGCTGTCGCTGGTGGCGCAGGACCAGCGGGGTTATACCAATCTCAACCGTTTACTCAGTTACGCTCACCGAAAGGGCAAGGATTACGCCAATGTTCCGTTGGAGAAGCTTCTCGACAGCGATGTCGATGGCTTGCTGGCGATACAGCCGATGCGTGGACTGCTGCGCAGCCAGCAGGGCTTCGATCGGCATGCTGAATTGAAGCAGCTTTTCGACGGCAGGTATTTTCTCGCCATCAGCCGGCATTTGCATCCCGCTGAAGATAGATGGATCAGGCGCAGCCTGAAGATCGCCCGGCAGCACGGGCTCGAGTATATCCTGAGCCAGGATGCGTTTTTCCATGATCGTCGGCAAAAATGCGTCAGTGACCTGTTGCAGGCGATTCGCACCAACCGCCAGTTCGACAAATGCTGCGAGCACTTTTTTCCCAATGCCGAACGCTGTTTGCACAGGGCCGACGAGTTACAGCGCCTTTTTGCCCCGATTCCCGCTTATCGCAAGGCGCTGGATTTATCGCGAGAGTTGAACCGCTGTTGCCGGTTCGGCCTCGAGCAACTGGGTTACAACTACCCGAAGGAAATGATTCCCCCCGGTCATGATGCGCATTCCTACCTGACCTTGCTGGTGAGGCAGGGGGCGCGCGATAAGTTCGATAATCAGCCACCCGATAAAATTCTGCGACAGCTCGAACATGAGCTGGAACTGATCGGCAAGCTCGATTTTGCCGATTATTTTCTAACCGTGTGGGACATTGTCAGCTGGGCGCGGCAACAGCAAATCCTGTGTCAGGGCAGGGGTTCTGCGGCCAACTCCAGTGTCTGTTTCGTGCTCGGTATCACTTCGGTCAATCCCGATCAGTTTGACTTGCTGTTCGAGCGATTCGTCAGTATGGAACGTGGCGATCCACCCGATATCGATGTCGATTTCGAACACGAGCGACGCGAAGAAGTGATTCAGTACATTTACCGGCGCTACGGTCGCGAGCGCGCCGCAATGGTGGCCAACGTGATCACCTTCAGGGGCAAGGGCGCGTTACGCGCCGTCGGCAAAGCGCTGGGCGCCGATGACAGCCTGTTGAAGCAAATGTCCAAAATCGCGTCGAGCCGTTACTACCGCGGCGCCGGCACCGAAAATATCGTGATGGCGTTGAAGAATGATTACGAACGGCAAAATCCGCAGGCCCGAAAAATCAGCTGGCAGTTATGGATGCAGCTCAGCGAAAAATTGCACGGATTTCCGCGCCACCTCGGGATTCATTCCGGCGGATTCATGCTCGCCGACAAGCCACTGGATTGCCTGTTGCCGCAGGAGCCGGCAACGATGCAGGGCCGTAGCGTGATCCAGTGGTGCAAGGAAGATATCGAGGCGTTGGGATTTTTCAAGATCGACGTGCTGAGTCTCGGTATGTTGTCGGCGATACGTAAATGTTTCGACTATGTGCAGCATTACTATGGCCAGGCGTTGCGGCTGGATTCGATCCCTGATGACGATCAGCCGACCTACGCGATGATTCAAAAGGCCGATACCGTCGGTACTTTCCAGATCGAGTCACGCGCGCAAATGTCGATGCTGCCACGGCTCAAGCCGGCCTGTTTTTACGATCTGGTTATCGAGGTCGCGATTATCCGCCCGGGTCCGATCCAGGGAAAGGTGATTCATCCATTTCTGGCCCGGCGCGAGGGGCTGGAACCGGTAACCTACCCGGATGAGCGCTTGCGGCCAATACTGAAGCGCACGCTCGGCATCGCAATTTTCCAGGAACAGGCGATGCGAATTGCAATCGCGGTGGGAAATTTTAGCGCCGGGGAAGCCAATGAGTTGCGCAAGAAAATCGGTGCCTGGGGAATCAAGGATTTCAATCGAGACCTGAATCCGCTGCTGCTCAAGCTGGAGCGGGGGATGCGCGAAAATGGCGTCGAGCCTGAATTTGCCGAGCAGATTCTCGGGCAGATGAAGGGATTCGCCGAGTATGGGTTCCCGGAGTCGCACGCGGTTTCTTTTTCCCTGATCGCCTATGCTTCCTGTTATCTCAAATGCCACTACCCGGCGGCGTTTTACATCTCGGTGCTCAATTCGCAGCCGATGGGATTCTATTCGCCGCATGCGCTTTTACAGGCTGCCCGTCGCGAGGGTATCGAGCTGCTGCCGATTTCGCTGAATCACTCGAACTGGGATCACCGGCTGGAAAAGCCTTCGCCTCGAGGACAATACTCGATTCGCCTGGGATTTCGTCTGATTAACGGCCTGGCCGAAGCCAGCGCGGAGAAGATTATCGAGCAGCGCCAGCGCACTGGCGGCTGGACCCGATTCGAGGATCTTGTCCGAGACTGCGAGCTGGCGCGGGATGACTTGACCGCGCTGGCGGCATCGAATCTGTTCGACATTTTTGCAGATTCCCGTTCGGATGCGTTATGGAGAGCGGAAGCGGCGCCGGCTAAGCCGATGCTGGATAGTGTCGATGATGCCATCGAGTGGAAAAAAGAAGCGAAACTGGAGTCGATACAGAAAGATTTTCGCGCCTTCAAGACCAGCCTGGAGCAGCATCCGGTTGCGGTTATCCGGCAGCAGCAGTGGCCGTATCCGGTCGCGGTTGAAAAGTTCAGGCTGTCCAGCCAGTTGATCGAAGTGCCCGCCGATACCGATGTCTTTGCCTTTGGTATGGTGCTGGTAAAGCAATCCCCGGGATCGGCCAAAGGCATGGTGTTTGTTACCCTCGAAGATGAGGCCGGATTCTTCAATCTCGCTTTCACACCGCAGGTGTACAAGCGTTCTTATCGCCATGTCGATCAACAGCCATTTCTGTGCGTCGTCGGCAAGCTGCAGCGCGTGAACGAGTCGCACTCGATACTGGTCAAGCGCGTGTTCGATCCGGATGCCAATGACAATTTGCTGGCATTACCGAAACCGCGGAACGAGCAAGAGCCCGCTACATCGATTGAGCTGATCAAGCCAAGGGCTTTTCATTAGCCCGCAAAACCCAATGCCTGCATATCGAGCTGGCGGCGCCACGCGGATTAAATCGGCGAACTGTCTGCCGGTTTTTTGCGCGGCAATCTCACCACCAGCATCGCTCCGCGGTCTTTGCTGTTCTCGGCATATATTTGACCCTGGTGCTGGAGGACGATATCGCGGCTGATGGACAGCCCCAGCCCGGTTCCCCCGGGGTGGTGGTTTGCGCTTTGCGAGAACGGGTCGAAAACTTTCTCGAGATCATCTTCCTCGATACCTTCGCCGTCATCGACCAGGCGGATCTCGATCGCGTCCATGGTCTCGGGGCCTGAATCCAGGCGGCAGTTATTCATCTGGATTTCGATCGAGCCTTGTGCGCGACTGAACTTGATCGCGTTGCTTAGCAGGTTTCGAAAGACCTGGAATATTTTATCCCGATCGCAATCGATACGCGTATCGCTGCCGCTTTGCGGTTTCGTAATCCTGAGTGACTTACGGTTTATTCCCGGCGACTGTTCCTCGATGCAATCGTCGAGAACCTGGACCAGGTCGGTGTTTTCGTAAACCAGTTCGAATTTACCCGCCTCCAGCTTCGATAAATCGAGCAAGTCATTCAACAGGTTCAGCAGGCGTTTTCCACTGATCCGGATGTTTTCGAAGTAGCGCCCCAGTTTTTCCCTGCT
>CALJQI010000013.1 GCA_937980285.1 uncultured Gammaproteobacteria bacterium
TGCCTGCGCAACCAGAGCAGATCCTTGAAGCGGGTAGCGGCGCCGCCGACGATGCGAAAGCGATTTTCCGACAACCGCGTAAGCGTAATTTCGGCCTCGATGCCGCCACGACGATTGAGCATCAGGCTGTAGCGCACCCGCCCCGGCTGGATATCGACATCCGTGCAACAAAGCGACTGCAGATACGCTAATGCATCCCGTCCGACGATATCGAACTTGCCGAACGGGCTGAGCTCGAACAGGCTGACCCGCCGCGAGCAATGCAGCGCTTCGCGACGCGCCGCCGGCCACCAGGATTGAGCACCGTAACTGTAATCCGGATCGGTCTCGCCATCGGAGCTGGCGTACCACAGCGGTCGCTCCCAACCGGTGGGCGCGCCGAAAACGGCGCCGCCGCGCGCCAGTTGCTGGTGCCATACCGAGCGCCGCAGGTCTCGACCGGTCTGATACTGTTTATAGGGCCAGTGCATGGCGAACTGGTTATGCACCGCTTCCGGCAAACGCGCCGCCAGGTAGTCGTCCCCGCCCTGCAGCGGGTCCAGGCGGGCAATATCGACCTCCCATAGATCGAGCGGCGCTTCGTTGTCGCGAATCCAGCGCGCCATCACCTTGCCTACCCCGGCCGACGACATGATGCCGATCGAATTGAACCCGGCGGCGACGAACAGGTTACGGCATTCCGGCGCCTCGCCCATGATTTGCCTGGTATCCGGGGTAAAGCTCTCGGGGCCATTCATGAAGTGGCTAATGCCCTGCTCGGCGATGACCGGCGCGCGCCGGATACCGGCCTCCAGCATTGGCTGCACATGATCCCAGTCCTCGTCGAACATCAAAAAGCCCGCGTCCCGCTGGCTCGGTGTCCACGGCTTCGGCTTCGCTTCGAAGGCGCCCAGTACCAGCTTGCCGCTGTCGCCCTTGAGATAAATGCCGCTATCCAGGTCGCGCATGATCGGACAGGGCTGCGGCAGGTCGTCGACGACATCGGTGACGACATAGATATGCTCGCAGCTGGCAAGGGGGATTTCGACCCCGGCCATCGCACCCAGCTGGCGCGACCAGGCGCCGGCGCATAGCGCCAGCCTGTTGCACTCGATGCGGCCGCCATCGGCCAGTACGACCGCGCTAACAGCGCCGTCGGAAACCTCAATGTCGTCGATACGGCTATGCTCGCGTATTTCCACGCCGCGGTTTCTTGCCGCCCTGGCATAGGCCATGCACAGGTCTACCGGGTTGACCTGCCCGTCCTGCTCGACCCACAGTCCGCCGGCAAGATCGTCGCAATGCAATAGCGGCAGCCGCTCGGCAATCTGCCCTGGCGACAGGATTTCGGTGGCCAGCCCGCTGCGATCGCCCATTGCCTTGATGCGCTGCAGTTCGACCATGCGCTCGGGCCTCTGCGCCAGCCACACGCCGCCGGTTTGCCGGTAACCGGTGGCCTGCCCGCTGTCGGCTTCGAGTTCGACGAACAGCTCGAGCGCGTACTTCGCCAGCTCGGTCAGGTTCATGCTCGCGCGCAGCGGCCCTACGATGCCGGCCGCATGCCAGCTGGTTCCGCTGGTCAGCTGGTCGCGTTCAAGTAACAGCACGTCCTCGACGCCCAGGCGGGCCAGGTGATAGGCCACGCTGAGCCCGATCGCACCGCCGCCTACAATGACGATATTTCTGCGTTCGACAGCCATTCAGTCCTCGACGAGTCCGGCATCGCATCTGCGCCCAGGGAATTTCTCGCGGAGGCGCAGAGGACGCGGGGAAATGCAGGATGGGGAAGTTGCATACCTAAAAACCCCTGCGCTCTCGGCGTTCTCCGCGTCCCTGCGAGAAACAGGTTCTGGATTTCTCATTACGACTTGAAACTTTGGCATCTAGTAATTGCGGTCCGGCATCGACGCCTTGCGCCGGGCGACATAGTCCTGCAAGGCTTCGAGTTTTGCCGGGTCAATCGGCGGTTGCTCATAGTCATCGAGCAGCTGCTTCCAGATGCGGTTGGCGCGTTGCGCGGTTTGCAGGCTGCCCTCGCTTTGCCACTGCTCGAAGGAATTGGCGTCGCCGATGCTGGAGCGGTAATAGGCGGATTCGAAATTGTTCAGCGTATGCGCGCTCGACAGGAAATGGCTGCCGGGACCGACTTCGGCGATAGCCTCCATCGCCTGTGCATTGTCGGACAGGTCGATGCCCTTGCAAAACTCGATTAGCTTGCCGCAAAGATCGGCGTCGATGATGGTTTTCTCGAAACCGGTGCAGAGTCCGCCTTCGAGCCAGCCGGTTGCGTGGTTGATGAAATTTGCGCCGGCCAGTACCGCCATGATCAGGCTCATGCTGCCTTCCTGCTGCGCCTGGCTGTCCGGGACCTTGGACGAAGTCAGGCTGCCGACGGTATGAAACGGCACCCCCAGCCGGCGCGCCAGCTGCCCGGCGGCGAGCACGGTCTTCGCCGCCTCGGGCATGCCGAAGGTCGGCGCTCCCGACTGCATTGACATCGCGGTGGCGAAACTGCCCATCAGGCACGGCGCGCCGGGACGAATCAACTGCGTCAGCGCGCAGGTGGCGAGCGCCTCGGCCAGCAGCTGCGCCAGCGTGCCGGCCTCGGTGCAGGGACTCATGGCGCCGGTAATCATCCACGGCGTGCAGGCCACCGCCTGGTTGTTGCGCGCGTAAACCTTGAGCGAGCCCGACATGGCGTCGTCCATCACCAGCGGCGCGTTGGTGTTCGATACCCCGTAAAGCACCGTGTTGCGATCGACGAAGTCGTCACCGAACAGGATCTTCACCATCGCCACCGAATCCTCGGCGCGCTCGGCGCCGATCAGTGCACCGAACAGCGCCCGATCGCCGTAAGTGACATGCGCCAGCATCATGTCGAGGTGGCGCTTGTTGACCGGCAGATCGACCGGTTCGCAGACGATGCCGCCGCAGTGATGCAAATGCGGTATCATCTGGTGAATCTTGTTGAGCTTGATGAAATCGTCGAGCGTGGCGTAGCGTCGTCCCTGGTCGATATCGTGCACGAAGGCGGGACCGTAAACCGGGCTCAGCACGGTGTTGCCGCCGCCGATCTCGACGTTGTTTTCCGCATTGCGCGCGTGCTGGGTATATTGCCGCGGCGCCGTCGCCTGGATGATCCGGCGGCACATGCCGGGCTCGAAACGCACCCGCTCGCCGTCGACATCGGCGCCGGCGTCCCTGAAATACGCCAGGATTTCCGGGTCGTTGTGAAATTCCATGCCGGTATCGCGCAGAATGCGGTCGGCATTCTCCTCGATCAGGCACAGGCCTTCTTCGCTCAGAATATCGAAAGTAGCGATATTTCGCCGGATATAGGGCGCTCGCGGCGAGACCTGCGCCCTGGGTTGTCCGCGGGCTCTGCGCTTGCGCCTGCCGGCCGATCTGTCTCCTGCTGCTGCCACTTGGGTACCTGCCGCTAAACCGGTAATTATTCTGACAGAGATTGGGGCTGAAACAACCTGTAGGCGGCCACTTAAGTAAATTCGATGGCTGATATAAGAATTGCTTAAGCACCGGCCTGCCGATTGTTTCGGCGTCCCGGCTGGGCTATGTTGTCGCTGACGGCAACACCAGGGGGCGCGTAATGACTTCACAATTCGATCACGACCAGCACGAATTCGAAATCGACTGGGATACCGACGCTATCGTCGAGCGGCGCAACCGCTACTACGCGGCCTCGCAACGCGCCTTCGTGCCTTACCAGAAGCCGCTGATTTTCAGCAAGGGCCAGGACAACTACCTGTGGGACGAAAAGGGCAACAGATACCTGGATTGCCTGAGCCAGAACCTGACCATCAGCATCGGCTACAACAACCCCGTGGTTACGCGTGAAGTCGTCAAACAGGCGCAAACCCTGCAGCACTGCACGACCATGTTTTTCCACCCGGTGCCGGCGCATTTCGCCGAGGAGCTGACGCGCACCATGCC
>CALJQI010000014.1 GCA_937980285.1 uncultured Gammaproteobacteria bacterium
TTCGCGCCAGCAAGGCGCCGAAGCCAGGCACCGAGCTGATTCTCGAAGGCGAAATAAACTGCGTCATGCAGTCGCGCGAGGGTGATCTGTTCCTGTTACGGCAGCAGCAGGGAAACTGGCTGGAGTTACTGGAGCAGTACGGGCACGTGCCGCTGCCGCCTTATATAGAGCGCGCCGATGCCAATGCCGACCGCCAGCGCTACCAGACCGTCTATGCCAGTAAGCCGGGTGCCGTCGCCGCGCCCACGGCGGGGCTGCATTTCGATAACGAAATTCTCGCGCGGCTGCGGCGAAAGGGCGTCGAATTCGCCCACGTGACGCTGCACGTCGGCGCCGGCACATTTCAACCGGTACGCGGAGAAGATATCGACAGCCATATCATGCATGCCGAACTCATCGACGTACCGCAATCGGTGTGCGACGCAATCCTGAAAACCCATGAACGCGGCAAGCGCGTGATCGCTGTCGGCACCACGGTGGTGCGAAGTCTCGAATCGGCGGTCGCAAGCGGTAAGTTGCGCCCAATGCTGGGGGAGTCCAACCTGTTCATCAAGCCGGGATACGACTTCAGGCTGGTCGACGCGCTGCTGACCAATTTTCATTTGCCGCGATCGACGCTGCTGATCCTGATCAGCGCCTTCGCCGGTACCGGATTGATCCGTCAGGCCTATGCCCACGCGATAGAACGGGAGTATCGATTTTTCAGCTACGGTGACGCCATGTTCATCGACAATCGCGCGCCAGGGGGAAACTGATGGAGTTTGTACTCGACAGGCAGGACGGCCGCGCGCGGCGCGCGCGCCTCGAATTTGCGCGCGGCAAGGTGGAAACGCCGGCTTTCATGCCGGTCGGTACCTATGGCACGGTGAAGGCGATGACGCCCGAAGAGTTGCAGCAGATCGGCACGCAAATCATCCTCGGAAACACATTCCATCTAATGCTGCGCCCCGGTACCGAGATCATCAAAAAACACGGCGATTTGCACGACCTGATGCACTGGCAGGGTCCGATACTGACCGATTCCGGCGGTTTCCAGGTGTTCAGCCTCGCCAAAATGCGCAAGATCACCGAGGAGGGCGTGACCTTCGCCTCGCCGGTAGACGGCGCCAAGGTCTTTCTCAGCCCCGAGGTATCGATGCAGGTGCAGCGCGATCTCGGTTCGGATATCGTCATGTGCTTCGACGAATGCACGCCCTATCCGGCGGCCGAGGAGGTGGTGCGCGAATCGATGCAGTTGTCGCTGCGCTGGGCCGAACGCAGCAAGGCCGCCTTCGGCGATAATCCCAACGCGCTGTTCGGTATCGTGCAGGGCGGCACCTACCCCGGGCTGCGCGTCGAATCGGCACGCGGACTGATCGAAATCGGTTTCGACGGTTACGCCATCGGCGGCCTGTCGGTGGGCGAGGCCGCCGACGAGCGCAACGCTACCCTGGACGCGGTGCTGCCCGAGCTGCCGGCCGACAAACCGCGCTACCTTATGGGCGTGGGTAAACCCGAAGACCTGGTCGAGGGCGTGCGCCGCGGCATCGACATGTTCGACTGCGTGATTCCCACGCGCAACGCCCGCACCGGTTTTCTGTATACCAACGACGGCATCATCCGCATCCGCAATGCCCGTTACGCCGACGATACCTCGGCGCTGGACCCCGACTGCGGCTGTTACACCTGCCAGCATTACTCGCGCGCCTATTTGCGCCACCTCGACAAATGCGGCGAGATACTGGGCGCGCGCCTCAACACCATCCACAACCTCTATTACTTCCAGCAATTGATGGCGTCGATTCGCGCCGCCATAGAAACAGATCGCTTCGACGATTTCAGTGAAAACTTTTACCGCCGTTACCTGTCCGAAGTTTAACGATCAAAATTAGACTTACATCCTTGTGGGATGCGCGCCCTAGTGCCATAATACGCGCCGCTTCAGGGCTGGACCCTGGATCACCGAATTGCAAATCAAAGGTTTATCAAAATGAGTTTCTTTATTAGTGATGCGCTAGCGCAGGGAACCGAAGGGGGTCAAGCCGGCACCCTGGAGCTGATACTGCCGTTACTGTTGATGTTCGGCATCTTTTATTTTCTGCTTATCCGTCCGCAGCAGAAAAAAGCCAAGGAACACAAGAACATGGTTGAAGCGCTCAACAAGGGTGACGAAATCATTACCAATGGCGGCTTGCTGGCCAAGATTATCGACACCGACGAGAATTTCCTCACCTGCAAGATCGCCGATAACGTCGAAGTCAAGATTCAGCGCCACGCGATCGCATCCGTTTTGCCCAAGGGCACGATAAAGAACCTGTAGCACGATGGTTAATCGTTACGCCCCATGGAGATATATTCTCCTCATCCTGATTATTGCCATCGGTGCAATCTACGCGACGCCCAACCTCTATGGCGAGGATCCGGCGCTGCAAATTACGCATCGCGTCAATCTGATCGACGAGGGCGAATTAAGTAATATCAAGAGTATGTTGCAGAGCGAGAACATCGACTATCGCTCGGCCGAGCTGGACGGCAACAACGTGCTGGTGCGCTTCGAATCGGAAGACGCCCAACTGAAGGCGGCAACGCTGATGCGCGATGCGCTGTTCGCCAGCGACCGTCGTTACGGCATCGCGCTAAACCTGGCGCCGGCGACCCCGGACTGGCTAACCTCGTTGAACGCCCTGCCAATGTATCTCGGGCTGGATTTACGCGGCGGGGTGCACTTCCTGATGGAAGTCGATATGGAATCTGCGATCGAGAAAGCTCTGAATCGGGCCTCCGGCGAATTGCGAAGCTTCATGCGCGAAGAGAAACTGCGTTACAAGGCGGTACAGTCGAGCAAGCAATCGATCAGCGTTCGTTTCACCTCGGCCGAAGCCCGCGACGCCGCGCGCCTGGTCCTGGAAGAAGAGTTTCGTGACTATCAGTTCGAAGATAGCAGCGATGACCGCAGCTGGTTTATCCAGATAAGCTTCAACCCGACCGCGCTCGAGGAAGAGCGCCGCGCAGCAATCGAGCAGAATATTTCCACGCTGAAGAATCGTGTCAACGAACTGGGCGTCGCCGAACCGGTCATCCAGCGCCAGGGCGACGAGCGCGTCGTGGTCCAGTTGCCCGGGGTACAGGACACGGTGCGTGCCAAGGAAATCCTGGGCGCGACCGCGACCCTCGAGTTTCGCCTCGTGCACGGCAGTTATACCGACTGGCGTGCGGCCGAGGCTTCCGGCAACGCGCCGATCGGAACCCGCCTCTACAGCGAGAGTAACGGCGACCCTGTATTGCTCAAACGCAGCGTCATCGTAACCGGCGACCAGATCGTCGGCGCGGCCTCGGGTATCGACCAGCAAAGCGGCACCCCGGATGTCACCATAACCATGAATGCCAAGGGCGCCGATCGCATGGCGCGCATCACGCGCGAGAACATCGGCAAGCCGATGGGTGTCGTGTTTATCGAGGACAAGTTCGAGTTTCGCGAGGTCGACGGCGTCAAGCAACGTATCAAAACCACCGAGTCGCAGGTAATCAACGTCGCAACCATACGCGACCAGTTGAGCAAGCGCTTCCACATCACCGGCCTCGACAGCACCCGTGAAGCCCGCGACCTGGCCCTGTTGTTGCGCGCCGGCGCGTTACGCGCGCCGATGGTGATCGTCGAAGAGCGCACCGTAGGCCCCAGCCTGGGACAGGAAAATATCGACCGCGGCTTCCTCTCGGTCATGGTCGGCTTCGTGCTGGTGCTGGTGTTCATGGCGGTTTACTACAAGGTGTTCGGCCTGGTGGCAAACCTCGCGCTAAGCCTGAACCTGGTATTGATGGTTGCCATTCTGTCGATTTTTCAGGCGACCTTAACCCTGCCCGGTATCGCCGGTATCGTTTTGACCGTGGGTATGGCGGTCGACGCCAACGTGCTGATTTTCGAACGCATCCGCGAGGAATTGCGTATCGGCAACACGCCGCAGGCGGCTATTTTCGCCGGCTACGAAAAAGCCTTTGGCACCATTGCCGACGCCAATATCACGACTTTTATCGCCGCCATCGTTTTATTCGGTTTCGGCACCGGCCCGATCCAGGGTTTCGCGGTGACGCTGATGATCGGTATCGCGTCGTCGATGTTTACCGCGATCTTCGGCACACGTGCCGTCATCAACCTGATTTACGGACGTAAACAGGTAACGAGGTTGGCGATCTGATTATGGCCAGGACATTATTCAACAACTTCGATTTCATGGGCCTGCGCAAGCCGGCGATGGTGCTGTCTGCGGCATTGCTGCTGGTGTCCGTGGTCAGCCTGTTTACACTGAAACTCAATGTCGGTATCGATTTTACCGGCGGTAGCATCATCGAGGTTGGCTACCAGCAGGCGGTCGAACTGGAGCCGATACGCGATGCGCTCGCATCGGAGGGATTCGACGACGCCATCGTGCAGCATTTCGGCAGCGCCAGCGAAGTGCTGATTCGCCTGGTTCCCCAGGCCGACAAGGACAAGGCCGAACTCAGTACGCAGGTTATCGGCCTGCTGCAATCGGCCAGCCAAGGCGACATCGATGTGCGACGAGTCGATTTCGTCGGGCCGCAGGTTGGCGAAGAGCTCACCGAGGATGGCGGACTGGCCGTGCTGTACGCGCTTATCGCAATCCTGGTTTACGTCGCCTTTCGCTTCGAGTATCGCTTTTCGCTGGGCGCGGTCGCGGCCCTGGTACATGACGTGCTGATCACGCTGGGCGTGTTTTCGGTACTGCAGCTGGATTTCGATCTGAGCGTGCTGGCGGCGATTCTCGCGGTTATCGGATATTCGCTCAACGATACCATTGTCGTTTTCGACCGCGTGCGCGAAAACTTCCGCAAGATTCGCAAGAAGACTGCGATCGAGGTGGTCAATAACTCGGTCAACCAGACTATTTCGCGTACCTTGATGACCTCGTTCACGACCCTGCTGGTGTTGCTGTCGCTGTTTTTCCTCGGCGGCGAAGTCATTCACGCCTTCGCCATGGCGCTGATCATCGGTGTTTTAGTCGGTACCTATTCTTCAATATATGTCGCCACAACCACGGCGCTGGCGCTGGGCATCAGCCGCAGCGACCTGCTGTTGCCGGAAAAAGAGGGCGATGACCTGGCCAGGCCCTAGCAGGCCCGGGGAGGACAACATGCATATCGATCCCGAGCTTATCGACGAATTGAATTTGCTCAGACGTTTCAGCCGCGGTGGTCCGGTGGCGATGGACGTACACGACAATCCCGATCCGGCAATCGTCGCAGCGGCCGTGCGCATGCACGAAAAGGGCCTGATCACCGAGTCCGACGGCGGCCAGCTGACCGACAGCGGTCGCGAAGCCATCGAGCATCTGGAGCGCCTGTTCAACCTGCTCGATCCGCCGCTGGAGCCGATCTAGCCGATTTGCCGGCCTTTACCGGGGCTGCCGCATATCCGACTTTTCACCCCCGTCGTCGATGCCCTGTCGAGCGGCGTATCGTTTTTTTGACACAGATCAATAAATCCGTCATGCCGCTTGTGCCTGTAGGCACTACAGGCTTTACACTGCGCCTTTCTATATCGAACGAGAGAATTTGATGCACTGTTGCGCGGATAACGGGGTACAGGGTGAAATGCTGGATCCTGTCTGTGGTATGAAGGTTTCACCCGAGAGTGAACATAGCTTTCGCCATGACGATATCGATTACTATTTTTGCTGCCAGGGTTGCGCGCAAAAGTTCAGCTCCGATCCGGCGGGGTATCTGAGCGGCGAAGCCCAGCGAGCCGCGGCCAGCGCCGAGCCGATTCCAGGCGCGCTTTATATCTGCCCGATGTGTCCGGAGGTCGAGGAAGATCATCCCAGTATCTGCCCGAGTTGCGGCATGGCGCTCGAGGTCGCCGGCGCGCCGGTGCTGCAAACCCGCACCGAATATACTTGTCCGATGCACCCCGAGATCGTGCAGGATGAGCCTGGCAGCTGTCCCAGCTGCGGCATGGCGCTGGAACCGCGAACGGTAGCGATCGAAGAGAAAAACGAAGAACTGATCGACATGAGCCGCCGCTTCTGGATCGCTGTCCTGCTGTCGCTACCGGTATTTCTGATGGCGATGGTGACCGACATGGCGCCATCGCTGCTGCCGTCATGGATGCCGATGAAAACCGTGCAATGGGCCGAGTTCCTGCTCGCGACCCCCGTAGTCCTGTGGTGTGGCTGGCCGTTCTTCGAACGTGGCTGGCTGTCGTTGAAAACACGCAATCTCAATATGTTCACGCTCATTCTTATCGGCGTTTCCGTGGCCTGGCTTTACAGCGTCGTGGCCTTACTGCTGCCCGGGATTTTCCCGGCGAGAATGCTGCATGCCGATGGTACCGTTGCGGTTTATTTCGAGGCGGCCGCGGTCATCACCACCCTGGTTTTACTGGGGCAGGTGCTGGAGCTGCGCGCGCGCAGTCAAACCAATGCCGCAATCAAGCTGCTGCTGGGACTGGCGCCGAACACTGCCCGCATCGTGACAACTGATGGCCGAGAAGAGGATATCTCGCTCGATCAGGTCAAAGTCGGAGACATATTGCGCGTCAGGCCCGGTGAAAAAATACCCGTGGACGGTATCGCCACCGACGGCAATAGTGCGGTCGACGAATCGATGGTAACCGGCGAGTCGATACCGGTCGAGAAAACCGTCGGCGCCAGCCTGATTGGCGCCACGGTCAACGGCACCGGCAGCCTGCTGATGCGCGCCGAGAAGGTGGGATCGGATACGCTGCTGGCGCAAATCGTCCACATGGTTAGCGAGGCGCAACGCTCGCGCGCGCCGGTACAGAAACTGGCCGACGTCGTCGCCGGATATTTCGTTCCCGCGGTGGTGCTGGTAGCGCTACTGACCATGATCGTCTGGGGGTTCTTCGGGCCCGAACCGCGCCTTGCCTTTGCCATCGTCAATGCCGTCGCGGTGCTGATCATCGCCTGCCCCTGCGCGCTGGGCCTGGCGACGCCGATGTCGATCATGGTCGGCACCGGGCGGGGCGCGACACTGGGTGTATTGATCAAGAATGCAGAGGCGCTCGAAATCATGGAAAAAGTCGATACGCTGGTGGTCGACAAGACCGGTACCCTGACCGAAGGCAGGCCGCAGCTGGTGTCGGTGCAGGTCGTGAACGGTTTTGAAGAAGACAGGCTGTTATGCCTTGCGGCAAGCATCGAGCGCGCCAGCGAACACCCGCTGGCGGAGGCGATAGTCCGCGGCGCCGAAGACAAAGGCGTCACCCTCGCCGATACTGCCCGCTTCGAATCGATTACCGGGCAGGGCGTTACCGGCAGCGTCGACGGCCACGCGATTGCGCTCGGCAACCTGAAACTGATGCAGGCGCTTGGCGTCGATTTCGGGGACCTGGCCGCGGCCGCGGATGCAGGTCGTGCCGAGGGCCATACCGTGATGCACGTAGCCATCGACGGTCAGGCCGCGGGATTGATCGGGGTCGCCGACCCGATCAAGCAATCCACGCCCGAGGCTATTCGCGATCTGCACGCCGAGGGCCTGAAAATAGTCATGTTAACCGGCGATAATCGCACGACCGCGCAGGCGGTTGCAGCCGGGCTCGGCATCGATCGGGTCGAGGCCGAAGTTTCGCCGGATCAAAAGGCCGATATCGTCAAGCAGTTGCAGGCCGACGGAGGCATCGTTGCAATGGCGGGCGACGGCATCAACGATGCGCCGGCGCTGGCGCAATCGCATGTCGGTATCGCCATGGGCACCGGCACCGATGTCGCCATGGAAAGCGCGGGCGTTACGCTGGTCAAGGGCGACCTGCGCGGTATCCTGCGCGCGCGCCGCCTGAGCCGGGCGACGATGCGCAACATTCGCCAAAACCTGTTCTTCGCCTTTGTTTACAACTCGCTAGGCGTGCCGATAGCGGCCGGAATCCTGTACCCGATATTTGGCATGTTGTTGTCGCCGATGATCGCGGCGGCGGCAATGAGC
>CALJQI010000015.1 GCA_937980285.1 uncultured Gammaproteobacteria bacterium
GGCAGGCTGACCATCAGCAGCGACGGCGGCGGCTGCCTGCCCAGTTTCGACCAACAGGGGGAATTGCTGAAAATGGGATTCGCCAGCTGCTCGGCGATGGCGGACTGCCTGAAGACCATGCTCGACGGCGGGCTGGCCGAAGAAACCGTGCTGCCATTTATGAGCAGTAACGTCGCCAGGCTGCTCAAGCTGGCTCAAAAAGGAAATATTGCCACCGGTCTCGATGCCGACCTTGTAGTACTGGACGAGCAAAATCAGGTCGATGGCGTCATGGCCCGCGGCGTATGGCAGGTAAAAAACGCCCGCCAACTGGTAAGCGGCCTGTTCGAAGAATAACAATGAAGAGAGATTTATGAGCCCATCGCCTCACAATCACGACCAGACCCGCGGTTACGTGATACCGATCGGCGGCGCCGAAGAACGCACCGGATCGATGCGCGTGCTGCGCCGATTCGTCAAACTTTGCGGCGGCCGCAAATCGCGCATCGTGATCATCCCGACCGCATCCAGCCTGGAAGATACCGGCGATCGCTATATCGAGATTTTCAACAAGATCGGCGTCGCCGACGCCGTCTCCCTGCCCATTGCCGAGCGCGCCGACGCCGATCGCGCCGAATACATCGAGCAACTCGATAGCGCCAGCGGCATTTTCATCACCGGCGGTAACCAGCTGCGGCTGTCGACGATACTGGGCGGCACCCAGGTGGCGGTCAAGATACGTCGCCTGAACGCCGCCGGCGTGCACGTCGCCGGCACCTCCGCCGGCGCCGCGATCATGCCCGAACACATGATCGCAGGCGGATCGATGGGCCTGTCGGCGCGTGCCGACGGCGTCAATCTCGCGCCCGGCCTGGGCCTGACCAACGCGGTAATCATCGACCAGCATTTCAGCCAGCGCGACCGCCTCGGCCGGCTGCTGGCGGCGGTATCGTATAATCCGTTCCTGCTCGGCGTCGGTATAGACGAAGACACCGCGATGTTTATCGGTCCCGACCATTCCTTCGAAGTCGAAGGCAGCGGCACCGTGACGATTATCGATCCGGAGCATTTGAGCTACTCGTCGATGGACCGGGCCAGGAAAAACGAAAGCCTGAGCCTGCTCGACCTGAAGCTGCACATCCTGTCGAAGGGTTGCCGCTTCGATATTCACGAACGCAAACCCTATCCCCCGAAAAAATCGAGGTAGTAATGAAAATCACCGCAACCAATGTTTATGTAGGGCCCAGCATCTACGCCAATTTTCCGGTCATTCGCATGGTGCTCGATATCGGGATACTGGTGGACTGGCCCTCGGTGAAGTGCGGCAAGGGTTTTACCGACGGCCTGCAGCAAGCGTTGCCGGGCCTGCAGGAACACGGTTGCTCCTACCGGGTCGAGGGTGGTTTCCTGCGCCGCCTGACCGAGGACGAAGGCACATGGATGGGGCATATCATGGAGCACGTCGCGCTTGAAATTCAGAATATGGCGGGATCGGGCGTTTCCTTCGGCCGTACCCGCACCACCGGCGAACCCGGCATGTACAACATGGTATACGCCTACAAGCAGCGAGACGTCGGCATCGAGGCCGGGCACCTCGCCTTGCGACTGCTGATGCACCTGCTGCCCGAAGAGTTGCAGGCACAGATCGACTACCCGATCGACGCCGAATTCAATTTCGAACAGGAACTCGAGGAATACGTGCACCGCGCCCAGCGCCGCGAATTCGGGCCCAGTACCCAGTCGCTGGTGGACGCCGCGGTCGAGCGCAATATTCCATGGCTGCGGCTGAACGATTACAGCCTGGTGCAATTCGGCCACGGCAAGTACCAGAAGCGTATCCAGGCCACGGTCACCAGCGATACCGGCACCATCGCCACTTCGCTGGCGAGCGACAAGGAAGGCACCCACAGCGTGCTGCAGGACATGGGGCTACCGGTGCCGAAGCAACGCATGTTCACCAGCGAAGAAGAAGCGGTAACCGCGGTCAATCGCATGGGTTACCCGGTGGTGATCAAGCCGCTGGACGCCAATCACGGGCGCGGTATCAGCATTAATTTGACCACCGACGAACAGGTGCGCGAAGCGTTTCACGTCGCCCGCGAACAGGGCCGCTCGCGTTACGTGCTGGCGGAGAGTTTCGTTACCGGCTACGACCATCGCATGCTGGTTGTCAACAACGAGCTGGTCGCGGTCGCCAAGCGCGTGCCGGGGCACGTCGTTGGTGACGGAAAATCGACCATCGAGCAGCTGATCGAGCTGGTCAATTCCGATCCGCGGCGCGGCATCGGACACGAGAAGGTGCTCACCCGCCTCGAACTCGACGGCCAGGCGAAACGCCTGATGGAAGACGCCGGTTACGATGAAAACACCGTATTGAAAAAAGCCGAGACCTTTTTCCTGCGCTCTACCGCCAACCTGTCGACCGGCGGCACCGCCATCGACCTGACCGACGTGGTGCACCCGGACAACCGTGAAATGGCGGTGCGCGCGGTGCGCGCGGTCGGTCTCGATATCGGCGGCGTCGATTTCATCACCGACGATATCACGCTGTCGTACAAGGACATCGGCGGCGCCATCGTCGAAGTCAATGCCGGCCCCGGATTCCGCATGCACGTCGCACCCAGCGAAGGCGAACCGCGCGACGTCGCCGGCAAGGTGCTCGACATGCTCTACCCACCGGGCACGCCGAGCCGCATCCCGGTGGCCGCGATTACCGGCACCAATGGCAAAACCACCACCACGCGGATGCTGACCCATATCATGAAAACCAGCGG
>CALJQI010000016.1 GCA_937980285.1 uncultured Gammaproteobacteria bacterium
TCAACCACATACGCCAGGGACGCCGATTACGAGTACATCGGCGGTTACAGTTATACCCGTTCGGACAATCCCTCCTGGGGGGTTCTGGAAAGAGTTTGCGCCGAGCTCGATGGCGGCGTCGAGGCGAAGTGCTTCGCCTCCGGCATGGCGGCGATCTGCGCGGTACTCGAAACGGTCGGCGCGGGTGAGCACGTGGTCGCGCCGCAAATCATGTATCACGGCACGCTGGACTGGTTGCGGCGTATCTCGGAAAGGCGCTCGATCGGCCTGACCCTGTTCGATGCGACCGATCCGAATGCACTGGAAGAGGCTATAGAAGCCGGTAAGACCACGCTGGTCTGGATCGAATCCCCGGTCAACCCGACCTGGGACGTGATCGATATCGCCGCCGCCGCCGAAGCCGCTCACGCGGCCGGTGCGGCGCTGGTGGTGGACGCCACCGTATCCTCGCCGATGACCACGCGCGCGCTCGAATTTGGCGCCGACATCGTATTTCACTCGGCAACCAAGTACCTGAACGGTCATAGCGACGTCAACGCCGGCATCCTGGTCAGCGCCCGCGACGATGCGCGCTGGCAGGACGTGAAGCTGGTGCGCACGCTGACCGGTGGCGTGCTCGGCCCGTTCGAGGCGTGGTTGCTGTTGCGCGGTATGCGCAGCCTGCCTTTGCGCTTCGAAAAGGCGTCGCAAAATGCGCTGCAGATCGCGCGCCATTTCGAAAACCATCCGCGACTGGAAAAAGTTCTGTACCCGGGCCTGGAAAGCCACCCGGGTTACGAGATTGCCTGCCGGCAGATGAGCAACGGCTTCGGCGGTATGCTGTCGCTGCTGGTCAAGGGCGGCGGCGAGGCGGCGCGCGCGATCGCCGGTAACACCAGGTTATTCCTGCGCGCGACCTCGCTGGGGGGCGTAGAGAGCCTGATCGAGCATCGCGCAGCGGTCGAAGGGCCGCGTAGCGCGGTGCCGCAAAACCTGTTGCGCCTGTCGATAGGTATTGAAAATTGCCGGGAATTGATAGACGATCTCGAGCAGGGCCTGGAAAAGGCCCGATAACCGGGGAGAAACCTATGTCAGTTCAAAGTTCTATCGACGATACAACCGAATCGATTCTGGCTGCGCTGGGGGAGCAAGATGTTTCGGAGGCGCAAAAAGAAGAGATTGCCAAAATCGTCAGCCAGCTGCTGGTAAAAACCGTCGAAAAAACCACCGCCAACCAGATGAAGACGGCTGCCAACTGCTGCGGCCCAGAGCTCGATCTGGCGCACCAGATTCGCGAAGAGATGAATCGCAGGAAGGAGCTCCTGATTTCCAACCTCAAGGCCTTGCGCTAATACGCGCTGCGTCACCGCGGCGGCCGGTTCGGTTTTAGTCGTTGGCGAATTCGCGACAGGACTGTTCGATCGCATGCGCGAAGGAGCGCGCCATACTGCGGATGACGAACAGGTCGTAGGTCGGCGCATCGTCGACCTGGACGATACTCGCGTTCATATGCGCAACCGACGTCATCGCGCAGCGCCCGGGCGTAAAAGCACGCGGGTGCAGGTCAATAGCGGTGTTCTTGGCCATTACCTGGCGCGCGCGCGATCCGCTCAAACGCAGCCCGCAGCGGCCATGGCTCTGATCGACTACCGCGCCGAGATCTGCAAGCGCCTGCTGTAAGGTCTTCAGTAATTCACCCGGCGCGCGCCCGCTTTCTTCATCGCTGGCGACAATCATCCAGCTATTGGGACCATTCCAGCTCACCTGTGTCTTGCCGTCGGAATTGCTGACGCCCGGCCGGGTCGAGCATTCGATGCCGAGCGCCTTGCCGATAGCGGACGCGGCTGCTTCGTGCTTGTCCCTGAAGCTCAACACCTGGATCGCGGTCAGCGCCTTGCGTTCGCTAAGACGCAGGTTTTTGTAGTCGACGATGTACTCGCCGCTGCGCGGCAGCAGCGGCGATACCCGTGGGGGCAGGGTGGTTTGATCAGGCACGGACGAGTTCTCCTTCGGGATCGATGAAGACGGGATGACAGACTTCTACCTTGAGCTTTTCGTCATCGAGCGGAAACACGGCTTCGAGCTGTTCGCCGTGACGGGAGGCGCCATCCCTGAGTAAGCCCAGCGCGATACCGCAGCCCAGTTGCGGGCTGTAGGTGGTCGCCGAAACGTGGCCCTGGGACTGGCTGACGCTGTCGAGGCGCGTATTCGGGTCGACCAGGTGGGCGCCGATGCGCAGGTTGCGGCCGGTTTCGACCGACTTCAGGCCGACTACCTGCAGTCGCCCCTCCCCCAGCAGCAGCGGACGTTCGGAATTGTGCTTGCCGATGAAATGCTTCGCGCGGTTGGCCATACCCTCGAGACCGAGATCTTTGGCGGTGGTGCGGCCGTCGAGCTCGGAACCGGCAACGTGACCTTTCTCGATACGCATCGTGCCCAGCGCTTCCGTGCCGTAGACGCCGACGCCCATTTCCTTGCCGGCTTCGAGCAGCTCCAGCCAGGCCTGCTCGCCGTAATCCGCCGGCACGTTGACTTCGTAGGCAAGCTCGCCAGAAAAGGAGATGCGGAACAATCGCGCCGGGATATTGTTTAGCTTGCACTCGCTAACGCCCATGAACGGAAAGGCTTCGTTGCTGATATCGATATCGATGACTTTTTCCAGCAACTTGCGGCTGTTGGGCCCGGCGACCGCGATGCCGGTCCATTGCTCGGTGACCGAACAGAAGACGACGTCGAGCTCGGGCCACTCGGTCTGGTGGTATTGCTCCATGTGCGCCAGTACGCCGGCCGCGTTGGCGGTGGTGGTAGTCATGAAGAAATGGTTTTCACCGAGGCGAGAAGTAGTGCCATCGTCGTAAACCATGCCGTCTTCGCGAAGCATGATGCCGTAACGCGCCTTGCCCACCGGCAACTTCAGCCAGTTGTTGATATAAAGCCGGTTGAGAAATTCGGGTGCGTCGGGGCCCTGGATATCGATCTTGCCGAGCGTGGTGACGTCGACCAGCGCGACGTTGTTGCGCGTGGCCTCGGTTTCACGTACGTAACAGTCATACATCGTGTCGCCGGGCTTTTGCGGGAAATAACGCGCACGCAGCCACAGTCCGGCCTCGATGAATACCGCGCCCTGTTTTTTGTTCCAGTCGTGGATCGCCGTGTGGCGCACCGGCATGAAATCGGCGCCGACCGTGTGACCGGCGAATACGCCCATCGCCACCGGGACATAGGGCGGCCGGAAAGTCGTAATACCGACCTCCGGTATCGGCTCGCCGCGCTGGCAGGCCAGGATTGCGAGCGCGTTGACGTTGCTGGTCTTGCCCTGGTCGGTGGCCATGCCCTGGGTGGTGTAGCGCTTGAGCAGTTCGACCGAGTCGTAACCTTCCTGCGAGGCGAGCTCGACATCGCTGGCCTTGACGTCGTTTTGCTGGTCGACGAATTGCTTGTAGGCCTTGTTGTAAGGCGTCGGAGAAATCCACAGCGCTTCGATCGCGTAAGCGCCTTCGTCTTCGGCTTTCGCGGCCTTGCCTTTCCTGCCTTTGAAACCGGCGAGTATGGCGGCTTCGTGACCGGCGTTATGCCCCTCGGTCAGGCAATCCTGCAGCGCGAAGCTGCCGGCGGCGGCGCCCGCCGAGGTTTCTGCCTGGCGCGATACGCCCGGGACGAAGGACAGGATCGAATCGTCGTATACCGGTTTGGCGCCGGACTGGCTGTGCAGGTGCAGGTTTGGATTCCAGCCGCCGGAGCAGGCGATCAGATCGCAGTCGATCGATTCCGGATCGAGCGTATCGCCGAGCGTGCTGACGATTTGCGCGCGCTTGACGCGCTTGCTGCCTTCGGCGGCGCCGACCGTGCTGCCAGTAATAAGCCGGATCGACAGTTTCGTCAGTTCATCCACCAGCGGCGACTCGGGGTGTGCGCGCGAGTCGATCAAGGCGGTGACGAATACGCCGGCGCGGTGCAGATCGATCGCGGTGCGGTATGCATCGTCATTGTTGGTGGTGACCAGCGCCCGCTTGCCGGGCTTGACGCCATAGGCGTTGACGTAACTGCGCACCGCCGACGCCAGCATGACGCCGGGCTTGTCGTTGTTGCCGAACACCAGCGGGCGTTCGGTGGCGCCGGTGGCGAGCACCACCCGCTGAGGATATAGCAGCCACATGCGCTGGCGCGGATGCCCCCTGGGCGGCACCGGCAGGTGATCGCTGACTTTTTCCACCGCGCCGATCACGTTGTGATCGTAGTAACCGAAAACGGTGCTGCGATTAAGGATATGAACATTTTCCATTGCCGCCAGTTTGGCCGTCGTTTCGGCCGCCCACTCGCTGCCGGCCTTGCCGTCGACGGTGAAATTCTCGCTATTGAGCGAACCGCCGAGCAGCGGGTGTTCGTCGACCAGGATAACGCGGGCGTCGGTTTGCGCGGCGGCAAGCGCGGCGGATAATCCAGCCGGACCCGC
>CALJQI010000017.1 GCA_937980285.1 uncultured Gammaproteobacteria bacterium
CTGCGCCGATGGCATTATGGTTCGCGGCGAGCGCTTTTTGCTGCGCCAGGCGGTATCCAACCTGCTGCAGAACGCGATCGATTTTTCTCCCGAGGGGGGCGTCATCGAGATCGATTGCCGTTTCGTCGGCGATCAGGTCGAAATCGATATAGTCGATCGCGGCGAGGGCATACCTGACTACGCCTGGAGCCGCATCTTCGAGCGTTTTTACTCGCTGCCTCGCCCGGGCGGCGGGCAAAAAAGCACCGGACTCGGGCTCAACTTCGTCAACGAGGCGATCGAGCTGCACGGCGGCGATGTCTCGATCGAGCGCGACGGCGATCGCACGCGGGCTCGAATTCGGCTGCCGGCGTAAAACTTCACACAAAGCTCACATAAGCTACCTCCTGCCTTCATGCGCGGGTGCCAGAATTTGTTACGGTATAAATTGCTGGAGAACAATATGCGTACGCTGGTCCTGCTGTTGGGTTTAAGCCTTCATTCAATGTGTATTGCGGTCGAATCGACGGTTACGGTGCCGTGGAATTCGTTTGACGACCTGTATCGCGGCCAAATCGAGCAAGAGTTCATGCAGGATGAAGTGGAGCCGGAGCCGCTGGTCAGCCTGGAACAGATCCGCTACGACCTCAGGATTCGCGGCGCGCTCGCCGTCGGTACGGTTTCGATCGCCGGTAACGTGCTGGTCGGTTACCCGCAACCGCTGCGGCTGTTCGGACAAAAGATCGCTGTCACCGAAATCATCGAAACGCAGAACGCGGTGATTCTCGCCGCCGACGGCGCTTACCGCCTGTATACCCATGAGCCGGGTATGTTCCTGGTGATGTTTTCGGTGTCGATTCCAATTACCGATTTCCAGGTAAAGCCGCGACTCGCGTTCGACGTGCCGGTGGCGGTGCGTAACGAACTGGTTATCGAGGAGGCCGAGCACTTGAAGCTGGTCGATACCGATGCCCTGCACGAAATAGACGGCCGTTACTTCTTTTCCCCCACTCGCGCACTCGATATCGGCTTCGAACACGTCAGGCTCGAGCCCGATGGCGCCGAAGGCAACGAACAGCGGCTGGTGCAGGTCGATACCCCCGACGCGGTGCTGGATTCGGTCACCTTTTTCGTCAGTTTTACCGAGGACGGCACGGTGCTGTCGGCGATGAACCTCGAGCTGCCGCCGAATGAAGAAAACCAGCTGCTGCTCGAACCTATTGCCGGCGCCGAGTTATGGTCACTGCATGTCAACGGCAAGCCGCGCTCGCTGTATCAGACGCCGGGCAGCAAATGGGTCATCCCGCTCGATCCGAAAGTCAATTCGCGGGTGGTGCTGGCCTACCTGACCCGCAGCGACAAGCTCGAGCTCGAAGGCCGGCTCGACTTCAGTATTCCCGAGACCGGCCTGGCCGCACGCGAGGTCAACCTGATGGTCGGGCTGCCGCAGCGTATGCAAATGCTGGCGATGGATAGCGACCTGCAACCCGCCAGCGGAAACGGCTGGCCGCGATTCAGGAGCTTCAACGGCCGGCCGCACTTTTTTTCCAGGCCGTTTTACCGCGGTCATGCGTTTACCTCGTCGATTATTTACCAGGAGCCTGTGAAACTGGAAGGAGCGCGCCATGACGGCTAAACGCATTATCGCCATCGTCCTGATTTTTGCCCTCGGCGTTGTCGCCTGGGTCATCCTGGGACAGGCCAACTGGATGCGCTCGCAGCAGACCTCATCCTACCTGAGCGCATCGGTACAGTCGCTGTGGGGCGCCCCGGTCGTGCAGCAGGCGCCGAAACTGACGGTAAAGGTGCCGGGCACCGATCGCATTCGGGTTATCTCGCCGAGCAGCAACCAGGTCGAGGCGATCATCGATCTCGAACAGCGCCGCAAGGGTCTGCTCTGGTATCCGACCTACACGGTCGACTTCACCGGTCGCTACCGGGTGACCAACGATGCGCCCATCGCGCAGGATATCCGGCTTTATTTCAGCCTGCCTTCGGACAAGGCAACCTATGAAAACGTGGTGCTCAAGATTGGCGACGCCGCCGAGCGGCTGGATACGCTGATCGGTTACGGCTTTTATCGCATCATTCCGTTGCAGCCCGGCGCCAGTCAGTCGATCGAAATCGCTTACCAGACGCGCGGCATCAACAGCTGGACTTACCTGTTGGGCGACCAGCAGGGGCTGATAAAAGCTCTCGATATGACCGTAAAAACCAATTTTACCGATGTCGACTTCATCGGCGGCAGCCTGTCGCCGATGAAGGTCGACAGGGGGGCAGACGGTGTCGATATCCACTGGCGCGCGAGCGAATTGATTACCCGGCAAAATATCGGCATCAGCCTGCCGCAGAAGCTGAATCCAGGTCCGCTGGCGGCGCGCATGAGTTTCTTCGCGCCGGTTTGCCTGCTGTTCTTCTTTGTCCTGATCACGTCGATTTGCGTGACTCGAAAAATCGAGATTCACCCAATGCATTACCTGTTCGTCAACGCCGGCTTTTTCGCCTTCCACCTGCTGTTCGCATACACCATCGACCTGATCAATGTGCACCTGGCCTTCGCCATATCCGCGATCGTTTCGGTCGCGCTTGTGGTTTCCTACCTGGCGCGGGCGCTGGGACCGGCATTCCCGTGGAAAATGGCCGCACTCGGGCAAATGGTGTACCTGGTACTGTTTTCCTATTCGTTCTTTTTAAAGGGCATGACCGGCCTGACGGTTACCATCGCTTCCATTATCACGCTTGCGATTCTGATGAAAATCACCGCGCAAACCGACTGGAGCCAGGTTTTCGTCAGGCG
>CALJQI010000018.1 GCA_937980285.1 uncultured Gammaproteobacteria bacterium
GCAGCGCCGGCAGCATGTACTCCGCGATCGTGGTGCTGGCGCCGATGGTCAGGGCGCCGCTGATTTCTCCGGTCAGGTCACGCACCGAATTTTCCATTTCCGAATAGAGATCGAAAATACGCTCGGCAAATTCAGACACCCTTTCTCCGGCCGGCGTCAGATTGACCTTGTTATGGGTGCGGTCGAACAGGCGAGTGTTGAAATACTCCTCCAGCTGTCTTACCTGAAAAGTGACCGCGGGCTGGGTCATATGCAGCGCTTCGGCAGCCTTGGTAAAACTCAACAGCCTGGCTACCGTGTGAAAAACCTTGAGTCTGCGATCGCTCATTGGGTGCGTGGCCCATGTTTTGGGCCGAATATTATATATTATTTTTATTAATACCTACAGGAGATATAAATTTGTTTGATGATAAACCTTCGATGCCGGTGCTGTAACTCAGACTCGACATTAAAAAAAGATGGTAAATATTTGGATGACAACTATTCTTTTGATTCGTAAACTAGATTAATTGCAGCAAGGACAGAATTGATAATGCGCTATTCGATTTTCCTGATATTAATGGCATCGATGTCGCTCAACGCGGGATCCATTCACAAGTGGACTGACGATGAAGGAAACGTTCATTACGGTGATTCGCCCCCCGCCAGCGCGAAAACCGAAGGTGTCCGCGTCCTCGCCGCGCCCACTAATCCCGGGAAGTCCCTGCCGCGGCTGGGCTCTTCGGGTGGCGATGCCGGCGGCAATGCCGGCAGCGACCCGGGCAACAACCAACAGGTGCCCGAGGATCAGGCCAGGATTGCCTGTGAAAAAGCGCGTGAAGACCTGGAAGTCATCGGTAAAAGCGACCGAATAAAACTCAGGGACGCCGACGGCAATACTCGCTACATGACTTCCGAGGAAATCGAGGAACGCAGGATCCAGTCCGAGGCGGACGTCGAGCGTTTTTGCCAGTAATCGATTTCCGCAGTTAATTTTCTGTTAACCCCCGGTGGAATCTCTATAATGCGCCGAATCTAATCAATTCTGGTGCACCCTGTCTGTGTTTGAACGCCTATGAGAGCTTCCCGTTTCCACCTCGCCACCCTCAAAGAAACCCCGGTCGACGCCGAAATCGTCAGCCATCAACTAATGTTGCGTGCCGGCATGATCCGTCGACATGCCGCCGGCATCTATAGCTGGCTGCCGCTGGGCCTGCGTATATTGCGCAAGGTCGAACAGATCGTGCGCGAGGAAATGGATCGCGCCGGCGCGCTGGAATTGCTAATGCCGTCTTTTCAGCCGGCCGAGCTGTGGCAGGAGTCGGGGCGCTGGGATCAATTCGGGCCCGAGTTGCTTCGCCTGCGCGACCGTCATCAACGCGACGCCTGTATCGGCCCCACTCACGAAGAAATCATCACCGACATCTTCCGCCGCGAAGTCAATAGTTACCGTCAGCTGCCGGTCAACTTTTACCAGATCCAGACCAAGTTTCGCGACGAAATCAGACCTCGTTTCGGCGTCATGCGATCGCGGGAATTTATTATGAAAGACGCCTATTCCTTCGATCTCGACAAGGACGCGATGCAGCGCGCCTACGACATCATGGATCAGGCTTATGTCAGCATCTTCGATCGCTTCGGCCTCGATTATCGCGCAGTCAGCGCCGATTCGGGCGCCATCGGCGGTAGCACCTCGCAGGAATTTCACGTACTTGCCGATTCCGGCGAGGACGCGATTGCGTTTTCCGACCAGGGCGATTTCGCGGCCAATATCGAAACCGTCGAAGCACTACCGCCGAGCAGCGAACGCGCCGCGCCCAACGCCGCCATGGAAACCGTCGATACGCCGGCCATGCGCACTATCGATGACCTCGCAACGGGTCTCGGCGTGAGCGCGCGACAATGCCTGAAAACCCTGATTGCGGAAGCCGAGGACGGTGGCCTGGTCGCATTGGTACTGCGAGGCGATCACGAGCTCAACGTACTCAAGGCGGAAAGGCTGGAGGGCGTGGCCAGTCCGCTGCGCCTGGCGCAACGCGAGCAGATCGTCGAGGTGCTGGGCAATGATATCGGCTCTCTCGGCCCGATCGGTCTCGAAATTCCTGTTTTCGTCGATCACAGCGCGGCGCAATTGAACGATTTCGTTTGTGGCGCCAACCAGGAAGACCGGCATCTGGTCAACGCCAACTGGGGGCGGGATTGCGCCGAGCCGGCAAGCGTCGATATCCGCAACGTAACCGAAGGCGATCCGAGTCCAGACGGCAAGGGTCAGCTCAGGATTCTTCGCGGTATCGAGGTCGGCCATATCTTCCAGCTGGGTCAGAAGTATTCCGAATCCATGCAGGCAACGGTGCTCGATGAACAGGGCAAGGCTGTTTACCCGTACATGGGTTGCTACGGTATCGGCGTCACCCGCGTGGTGGCGGCCGCCATCGAACAAAACCATGACGACAGCGGCATCATCTGGCCCGATGCGCTGGCGCCTTTTCAACTGGCCATTTGCCCGATCAACTACCACAAATCCGAGCAGGTCAAACAGGCGGCCGACGATTTTTACCATAGCTGCCGGCAACAGGGACTTGAGGTATTTCTCGATGACCGCGCGCTAAGGCCAGGCGTCATGTTTTCCGACATGGAGTTGATCGGGGTTCCGCATCGGGTGGTGTTCAGCGAACGCGGGCTCAAGCAGCAGCAATTCGAGTACAAGGGCCGTCGCGACGACAGTGCGCAGGACCTGTCGCTCGACGATCTCGACGGCTTCCTGCAACAGCTGTTTCCAGGACAATGTCGCGCCGACTAAAACGATACGCGGCAGTCATGTTGCTGCCGCTGCTGTACCTGCCGGCGGTCATGCCGGCGCAGGCGTCTAACGATCCAGAGCTACGCAGGTTATTGAAAGAGGCCATCGAATCCGACGCAGGTTTCGTCGACCGCTTCGAAGCACAGGTCTGGTTGCTCGACATGTCGCGCCGGCTGGAAAAATTCGTGCGCAATCCCGAGACACGTATGCAGATGCTCAAGCAGATTCACTACGAGGCCAGGCGGGTCGATATCGAACCCGAGCTGGTGCTCGCGGTGATCGAGGTCGAAAGCCGCTTCGACGAGTTCGCGATCTCGGTTTCGGGCGCGCGCGGACTGATGCAGGTGATGCCGTTCTGGCTCGAAGAGATCGGAATCTCGGACAAGAACCTGTTCAAGATTCGCACCAACCTGCGCATGGGCTGCACCATACTGCGTTACTATATCGATATGGAGCCCAACAGCCTGGTGCGCGCGCTGGCGCGCTACAATGGCAGCCTCGGAAAAACCGTATACCCCAACAAGGTCTTCTCGGCACTGCAAAAAAACTGGTTCAAGCAGTAAACTCTGTCACTCTCAAGCAAAACCCGGAAGCACGCTAAACATGTCTCTCGCCGGCAAACTCAGGCGCATCACGCTCGACCGACAGGGCCTGCTGAAATCAAATTCGTTCGGGCGCGGAAAAAAGGCCGTGTTACGGGCGATCGAACGCCTAGGTTACGTCCAGATCGATACCATTTCGGTGGTCGCGCGCGCGCATCACCATGTACTCTGGTCGCGGGTCGACAATTACCAGCCGAAGTTCCTCGAGCGCCTGGTCAAGGAACGAAAACTGTTCGAGTACTGGTCGCACGCCGCGGCCTGGCTGCCGATGTCGGATTATCGTTTTGCGCTGCCGCGCATGCGTAAACTGAATGGCGAACGCGACTGGTTTTCGGATTGCGACCGTAAGCTACAGCGCGAGATTCTACAAAGGATTGAAATCGATGGCCCGATGCGAGCGCGGGATTTTGCAGATCCTGATCACCGCAGCGACGGCTGGTGGGAATGGAAACCGGCGAAACAGGCGCTGGAACAGTTATTCATGCAGGGCGAATTGATGGTTAGCGCGCGCGAGGGTTTCCAGAAGCTTTATGACCTGCCGCAGCGCGTATTGCCGGACTGGGTCGACACTCGCGAGCCCGATATCGATGAATTCGCGGCTCACCTGGTCGACGCCAACCTGCAAGCACATGGTTTCGCCAGCCTGGTATCGATGACTTACCTGCGCAAGGGCAAGGCCTTGCGCTCGGCGGTGAAACGGCTGCTGGATGGGCGACTCGAAGACCGGTCCCTGACCACGGTCAGTCTCGAGGGCGGCGCCGAGCTGTACATCGACCCGCAACTACTCGATTCGAGAGCGCCGCGCTGTCGAGCACAGCTGCGTATCCTGTCGCCCTTCGACAATACCGTGATTCAACGCCAGCGCGGTCGCGAACTGTTCGATTTCGATTACCAGATCGAGTGTTACCTGCCCGAGGACAGGCGCGAATATGGCTATTTCTGTTTGCCGATGCTGTATCGCGACCGCTTCGTCGGCCGACTCGATTGCAAGGCGCACCGGGCAGAAGGCTGCCTCGAGATAAAATCGCTACACCTGGAGCAACCGACCGACGACGCCTTCGCCGGCGCTTTCAGGCGAGAAATCCTGTCCTTCGCCGCTTTTAACGGCTGCGATCAAATCCGCATTGACGCGAACGGCTCGAATCGGTTCCTGCAAGCGCTTCGGTCGGAACTTTAACCCGCCGCCGGCAAAACCGCTGGCGGGGTCAGATTCGAGACC
>CALJQI010000019.1 GCA_937980285.1 uncultured Gammaproteobacteria bacterium
GAAACCGCGCTGGGATTCGTCGCCAATCACCCGATCGACCTGGTCTGTGCCGGGCGCACCGATGCCGGGGTACACGCGCTGGAACAGGTCGCGCATTTCGAGACTTCGTCCGAGCGAAGCGAGCGAGCCTGGGTGCTGGGCGCCAACTGCCGGTTGCCGCGTGATATACGATTGTTGTGGGCGACCGCGGTGGCGGATGATTTTCATGCACGCTTCAGCGCCGTGGCGCGGGCCTATCGTTATATCATACTGAACACCGCTGTTCCGAGCGCGTTATTCAACGATCGCTGCAGCTGGGAATTCAGGCCGCTGGACCATGCCGCGATGCACGAGTGTGCCCAGATTCTGCTTGGTGAACATGATTTCAGCGCTTTTCGAGCCGTTGGCTGCCAGGCGAAATCCGCCAGTCGCAACCTGCAGGAGATTTCTGTTACTCGACGCGATCGGTTGATATTCCTCGATATCAGGGCCAACGCTTTTCTGTATCACATGGTGAGAAACATTGCCGGCAGCCTGATGGCCGTTGGCAAGGGCGAAAAGGATCGTGACTGGTTCGCGCAAGTGTTTGCCTCGCGCGACCGTAACCAGGCTGAGGTAACCGCTCCCGCCGCCGGGCTCTATTTTCTGCAGGCCTGTTACGAAGATCCGTTTAAGCTGCCCACGAATGCCAGAAAACCCGTATTATTCTGATATGAACAACCGTACCCGAGTAAAAATTTGTGGAATTACGCGCGAGCAGGATGCACTTCACGCCGCCGCCAGGGGCGCCGATTCGATTGGCCTGGTGTTTCATCAGCCGAGCTCGCGGGTCGTCGATCTCGAGCAGGCGATTGCCATTCGTCGGATTTTGCCGCCCTTCGTTACCGTAACTGCGCTATTCCTCGATGAAACCGAGGACTGGATCGCACAGGTTGTGGACTCGCTGCGGCCCGATTGCCTGCAGTTTCATGGCCGCGAGCCGGTGGAGATCTGCGAGGCCTGGAAGATCCCCTATATCAAGGCGATCCCGATGGGCGGTGCGCAGAATCCGGCGGAATATGCCAGCCAGTATGCCTCCGCCCAGGGCTTTTTGCTGGACAGTAACGTTGCTGGACGGCTGGGCGGCTCAGGTGATACATTTGACTGGTCCAGGATCCCCGCTGCGCCAGGTTTTCCTCTGCTGTTGGCGGGTGGTGTCAACGCTTCCAATGTTGCCGAGGCGATTGCCCGGGTAAGGCCCTGGGGAGTCGACGTCAGCACTGGTGTCGAGAGCGCGAAGGGAATAAAGGATGCCGGCTTGATGGATCAGTTTTTCCGGGAGGTTAGACGTGGTGACGGGTATCATGAGATCGATGATGACGTATGAGCTTAAACACTGGGGTTACAGATGAACTGGTTTGAAATGTTGCTGCCGTCCAAGATCAGGACCTCGGGCGCAAATGACAAGAAAAATGTCCCCGAAGGGTTGTGGGCGAAATGCAACTCCTGCGATGCAATTATCTACCGCGCCGAGCTGGAGCGTAATCAGGAAGTTTGCACCAAGTGTGACTTCCACATGCGCATAGGCGCGCGCCGCCGCCTGCAGTCATTTTTCGACGAAGACAGTTACAGCGAGATTGCCGCCGAACTGGAGGCCGAGGATGTGCTCAAGTTCAAGGACGACAAACGTTATCGCGATCGTCTCGGTCAGGCGCAAAAGCAAACCGGCGAGAAAGACGCACTGATCGCAATGCGCGGCCACGCCAAGGGGGTCGAAATGGTTGCGGTCGCCTTCGAGTTCCAGTTCATGGGCGGTTCGATGGGATCGGTGGTCGGAGAGAAGTTTGTGCGCGCGGTAAACGCCTGCCTCGAAAACGGCCTGCCGTTGATCTGTTTCACCGCCAGCGGCGGCGCGCGTATGCAGGAGGCGCTGTTTTCGTTGTTGCAAATGGCCAAGACCAGCGCCGCGCTAACTCGACTGTCGCGGCGCGGGCTGCCCTATATCTGCGTGCTTACCGACCCGACCATGGGCGGTGTATCGGCAAGTTTCGCCATGCTCGGAGATATCCATATCGGTGAACCCGGGGCCCTGATTGGTTTCGCCGGACCGCGCGTGATCGAGCAGACAGTTCGAGAAACGCTGCCCGAGGGATTTCAGCGCAGCGAGTTTTTGCTCGAGCACGGCGCTATCGATATGATCGTCGATCGGCGGCAGTTGCGTGACAAGATAAGTTCGCTGTGCACGATGATGATGGGGCAGGCAAACCCCTAGCGGACTAGCTCGTAGCTGCCAGCCTTCCAATGCGTTTCAACACTCTCGACCAGTGGCTCGAATGGCAAACCGTGTTACATGGCAAGGCCATCGACCTGGGCCTGGAACGCGTGCGCCAGGTCGCCCGGCGCCTCGGAGTGAAACGCATTGCGGGTCGGGTGATTACCGTCGCTGGCACCAACGGTAAGGGATCGACGGTGGCCGCTTACGAACAATGGCTGCGGCGGGCCGGATTCTCGGTCGCGAGTTACACTTCTCCTCACCTGTTGAAATATAACGAGCGCATCAAGAATAATCAGCAACCGGTATCGGATTCGTTATTATGCGAGGCTTTTGAGGCGGTCGAAACGGCCCGCGGCGATATATCGCTGACCTATTTCGAATTCGGCACGCTGGCGGCGCTGCACCTGATTCAGCGCTGGCAACCGGACTATGCCATTCTCGAGGTCGGGCTTGGCGGCCGTCTCGACGCGGTCAATATAGTCGATGCGGACCTGGTGCACCTGACCCCCATCGGCATCGACCACCAGGCCTGGCTTGGCGACGATCGAGAGCAAATAGGCTATGAGAAAGCCGGTGTGTTACGCGACGGGATTTCCGTCGTGCTTAACGATCCTGATCCACCGCAGACGGTGTTGATGGAAATCCAGCGGCGTCGCTGTAATTGCCTGAGGCTTGGCCAGGATTATCGCCTGGCCGAGGCTGAAAACAGCCATGCCGTCTGGCAGGGCGGGGGATTGAAGCTGCCGCTGGCCAGCGTGTTACCCGGCGTCCACCAGTTACAAAACCTCGCCGGCGTGGTTGCCGGGCTGAGTCGATTGCTCGATTTGCAGGCTTATACCGCTGAGCAGCCAGGCGAATATTTTAAAGGCATGCAGCTTGCGGGACGTTTTCAGCGGGTTGCCAGTCCGCTGGCCTGCGCGCTTTACGTCGACGTCGGCCACAACCCGGATGCGGCGCGCGCGCTGGCCACGAGCCTGGAGGCGATCAAACCGCAGCGGGGCAGACTGGTGGTTTTACTGGGTATGCTCGAGGACAAGCAACCCGATTTGTTTGTCGAGGCCCTGGGTTCGGTGGTCGATCAATGGTGGCTGACGACGCTGGATTGCGATCGAGGTCTCGATGCCGAGCAGCTGAAATCGAGAATTGGCCCGCAGATCGATATCGACCAGGTCTTCGATAATGTCGCTAGTGCACTCGATAGCGCACTGTCATCTTTGGACAATCAGGATATAATGCTGGTAACTGGCTCCTTCATTACCGTCGAACTGCTGCTACGTGCTCTACCCGATTCCGTCGAACTAAACACTTATGGATCAGAACATTAAAAACCGTCTGGTAGGCGTGATCGTGATTTTTGCGCTCGCGGTTATTTTTCTACCGATGATTCTGGACGGATCCGGCGTGCGCAGGGATGAGCACGAGGTGGTAATCCCGCCGCAGCCGCTGGTAACGGCAAATCCAGAGTTCGAGCAAAAAATGATCGAGCTACAGGCGAAAGTCGATGCCTTGCCCGATCTCGAGTCCCGTTTCATCGACGAAAAGTCGG
>CALJQI010000020.1 GCA_937980285.1 uncultured Gammaproteobacteria bacterium
CCCCCCGGCAATCGATCGCCTGAAAAACGACCACCGGCCCGAAGTACTCGATCTCGAGCTCGACTATCACGACTCGGTCGAGACCGCGGTCGCCGAATACTACGACGCGCTGGAGCAGAAAGAATGCTGTTATTGTCTCGAAAACAGCCTTTTCAACGGGGTCCTCGGGTTACTGATCTGGGACACCCTGTTCGCACCGCTGGCTGGCGCGTTTTTCAATCCGTTTCAATACCGCGCGAGCGATTTCCACGCGCACGACTTTTGCCAGCGGCGGGCCGGCATACTGGCGCGGACCTGGGAGGCGATCAACGATAACGAAGACATCTGGCAAATCGTCTCGACGCGCTGGCAGCAGAAGCTGGGATTGATGAATCCGCTGGTCAACTGGCAAAGCCTCGATCTCGACCTGATCCGCACGGCGCTGGAGCGCATAGACTACGGCCACTGGCGCGCGATCTTCGATCGCATCCTGCGCGACCTGAGTAACAATCGCTCGGGGTTTCCCGACCTGGTGCATTTCCCGGCGGACGGCGGTTACTGCCTGATCGAAGTCAAGGGCCCGGGCGATAGCCTGCAAAAGAATCAGCAACGCTGGATGCAGTATTTTCACGATCACGGCATTCCGCATCGACTCGCCAGGGTGACATGGAAAACGGATTGAAACTGGGCGTACGCGAACTGGTCGAGTTTTGCTGCCGCGACGGCGACCTGGGCTATGACAACAGCCCCGGGGTTAAGGCACTGGAAGGCCTGCAAACTCACCAGAAAATTCAGCAGCGTTACAGCGCGCAGGGCGAGCCCGAAGTCGCGGTCAAATACAGTGTGCGCGTCGACCAGGTCGAAATCGAACTCGGCGGCCGCATCGACCTGCTGTTCGCCGGCGAAGACCCGCCGCGCATCGAGGAAATCAAGACCGTCTACGCCTATGCCGCCGGCGACGAAGATGACGCGCTGCACTGGGCCCAGCTCAAGTGTTACGGGGCCTGTTACGCAAGCCAGCAGGGGCTCGACGAAATCAATCTCAGTCTCAACCTGGTCAACCTGTTTTCGCGCCGCGAACAGCGTCACTCGAAAATTTTCCACCGCCAGGCGCTGGAGGAATTCGTCGAGCGGATCCTGCGCCAGTACCTGCACTGGCATCGGCTGGTCTCGGAACAGCGCCTGCTTACCCGGCAGCAGGCGCGGGAGATGGACTTTCCGTTCGAGCGGTTCCGCGCCCGGCAGCGCTATTTTGCCGCCGAGGTTTACCGCGCGGTGGTAAACCGGCAACGACTGATGGTCGAAGCCCCGACCGGGTCCGGCAAAACCATTAGCACGCTATTCCCGGCGCTCAAGGCCGTCGGCGAAGATCACTGCGACCAGGTGGTTTACCTGTCGGCCAAGGTTTCCGGCCAGCAACAGGCGGTCGCCGCCATCGAGTTGATGCCGATCGATGTGTCTTACCTGGTCATCCAGGCCAAGGCGCGCAGCTGTCCATGCAATTTCGATGACAGCGAAATCGATGACGAAGGCCGCTGCCGGCGCTGCCTCGGGTTCTTCGAGCGCCTGCCGGCGGCGCGCGAAAAATTACTGCGCTCTCGCATGCTCGATGTCAGCCGGATCCAGGCCACCGCCGCCGAGTTCCGGCTATGCCCCTTCGAGCTGAGCCTGCAAATGCTGCCCTGGGTCGAGGTCGTCATTTGCGATTTCAATTACGTCTTCGATCCGCTGGTTCAGCTCGGCTATTTCCGCAGCGACCAGCGCCGCAAGTTGTTGCTGATCGACGAACTGCACAACCTGGTCGACCGCGCCCGCGGCATGTACTCGGCCAGCCTGACCCGCCGGCAAATCAAAAAAGCGCTAGATGCCGGCAACAGCCGCCAGATCTCGGCCGCGCTGAAATCGATGCTGCAGACGCTCGATCGCGAACTGCGCAGCCAGCAGCAGGACGAATCGATCGACGACGATGCGCCCGAGGGCCTGCTGCGCGCTAGCCAGCGATTCAGCGAAAAGCTGGGATTCGATATTTTCAGCAACAAGCGCATCGCGCGTGAAACGCTCGACTTTTCCAAGGAAGTCTTTCGCTTTCAGAGCATCGGCCAACTGTTCGACCGACATCACCGGGCGATGGGGTTCAAACCGCTGCAGGCGCGTGAAATGAAACTGTTGTGCCTGAATGCCTTCGAATACCTGCGCGAATGCTATCCGATGTTTCAGGCGGTGTGCGGCTTTTCGGCGACCCTGTCGCCGGCGACCTATTTTCAGCAGGCGCTCGGGCTGGCCGATGAATGCAAAAGCCTGAGCCTGGAATCGACATTTCCCGCCAGCCACCAGTGCGTGCGCATCGGCGCTTATGTCGACACGCGCTACCGCCAGCGCGAACAGGCCATCGACAGCATATGCGCGTCGATCGCCGCCTGTTACCGGGCGCGCGCCGGCAATTACCTGGTGTTTTTCTCTGCTTACCAGTTCATGCAGCAGGTCCATGAACGCTTCACCGCCAGTTACCGGCAGATTCCGACCCTGCTGCAGCAACGGCAATTCGACGAGGCCGCGCAACGGGATTTCCTGGCGAGCTTTTTCGAGGCCGATCGCCAGATGGGTTTCGCCATCATGGGCGGCCGCTTCGCCGAGGGTATCGACTACCAGGGCGATGCGCTGATCGGCGCCATCATCGTCGGCGTCGGTCTGCCGCAGGCGAACAGTGAGCAACAGTTGATTCAGCAGGATTTCGAGGATATGCATCTCGACGGTTTCGATTACGCGTTTCGCTTTCCCGGACTGATCCGCGTCATGCAAAGCGCAGGTCGCGTGATCCGCAGCGAACAGGACCGCGGCGTGGTGGTGCTGCTCGAACGCCGCTTCGGCCAGCACGGTTACGCGCAGCATTTTCCCCGCCACTGGCATCCGCAGTATTGCAACAGCCCCGAATCACTGGAACAATCGCTGACAGAATTCTGGGATGACATGAAGGAAACCAATGCCAAAGATTGACATCAGACAAGTCGATATCACCCAACTCGAGGTGGATGCCATCGTCAACGCGGCCAACCCCGAGCTGCTCGACGGCGCCGGGGTTTGCGGCGCCATACACAGGGCCGCCGGGCCGGAACTGCTGGCCGAATGCCGAACCCTGGGCGGTTGCGAAACCGGCGATGCCAGGATAACCGCCGGATATAAGCTGCCCGCGCGCTACGTGATTCACGCGGTGGGGCCGGTATGGCAGGGCGGCGGTAACGGCGAGGCGGAGCTACTCGCCAGCTGCTATCGCAAAAGTATTCTGCTGGCCGAAGAAAATGGCCTCAAAAGCATCGCCTTTCCGGCCATCTCCTGCGGAATTTACGGCTACCCGGTAAACCAGGCGGCGACCATCGCAATCGAGGCGAGCCTGCAGGCCCTGCATCAGTGCGAAAACGTCGAGGAAGTGATCTTCGCCTGCTTTTCCGACGATATCGAGGCCGCCTTAATCCAGGTCGCCTCTCATCACGCCCTCTAACCCGAGCCACAGACACCCGGTCCAATAGAACCGAAACTACTTGCGCACAGTCATCCCGGCCTCCGAGCCGGGATCTTGCAAAGGAAACACATTCACAAGATCAATGCAGAGCCCCGCATCCGCCGGGGGTGACTTGCCTAGGGATTTTTACTCTGACGCGGAATTATTCAAATTTCCATTTTCGAGTAAACGCTTTGCAGCTTGTCGTGCATTGTTTGCTCGCGATCGACGCGGGTGCCGACGCGCATCGAGCTGGTGCAGCGCGGCGCGCCCATTTCATGCATTTTTTCGTGACACTCCTTGACCGCCGCCATCACCTTGTCCCAATCGCCCTCGACATTGGTGCCATAGGAATGCATTTCGTGGCTGAGACCGGCGGCTTCGAAAATTCGCTGGCAGGCGACCACGTATTTCGAAACCGAAACCCCGACGCCCATCGGCACCATGCAGAAATCAACCATTACATTCATCCGGATTCTCCCCGATCCAAAAGAACCCGATAATACAACAAAACATGCTTCCAAGGACCTGCGCCGCTACAACCGGCCCTCTGAAACCGTTCACTAAAACGAAGCAAGACCAATAGCAACATAGCTCTCGTTAGCGGACGCTCAAAATGCCGAGCTCAGAAGCAATCTTCGGCCAATACCGGTCACTCGCGAACTGGTAGATGAATGTAGCTGTAGTGCCCAAACTGGTCTCTCCTTTTTTTGGTGTGTTGTGGCGGGTCCGCTGGGAAATCGATCGCACCATTCATTCTCTAGATTCATGTCGCGGGCGTCGTTCACCAGGCCGCTACGCCATCGGCAAACCTTGCCGTATCGAATAGTCACTTCCGAGTGAAATATTTCACGGAGCAGGGTTGAATTCGACTATATACTCCACGTCGTTCAGCAAAGGTTCATGACCGGCCGCCAACAATTCGGTTTTTTCCACGTAGAGATGAATTAAATGAAATTACGATTTTTAGCAGTTATGTTTGCCCTGTTTATCGCGAGCCCGATTATGGCGGCGCATGAGGTGCAGGAAACCGAAACGCGCTTGATTCTCGCGCAAAGCGATTCTGCGCAGTCTTCCGACCCCGTTGAGCAGGCCTCAGAAAAGGCGGCTACCGGCATGGAAGCGCGAGAGGCCAAGGAAGACAACAGGGATAAGAAGAAAAAGAAGAAGGATAAAA
>CALJQI010000021.1 GCA_937980285.1 uncultured Gammaproteobacteria bacterium
AGACCGAGTCCTACCTGGATAAGCGCGCCGTTGGAGCAGAGCAATGATGCGCTATTTTGCGGCCCACCCGACGGCCGCAAACATCCTCATGTTCATTATCCTGATGCTCGGCATTGCCGCGCTGCCGGGGTTGAACAAGGAGACCTTCCCCGAGATCAATCTGTACAAGGTGCAGGTCACGGTGAATTATCCCGGGGCCAACGCTTCCGAGGTCGAAGAGGGCATCTGCAATCGCCTGGAAGACGCCACCGACGGCATCAGTTTTCTCGAGGAACGCAGCTGCGAGGCGCGCGACAATGTCGGCATCATGGTGCTCGACATGCAGGAAGTCGGCAACCTGCAGCAGTTCATCGACGATATCAATTCCGCCATCGACGGCATCACCGATTTTCCGGACGACGCCGAAGAGCCGCTGGTCGACGAGCTCGGACGCACCACGGCAGTGGTCAGCGTCGCCATCAGCGCGCAATTGTCGCCGCCGGAGCTAAAGGCGCTGGCCGAGCATTACCGCGATCGACTGCTGGCGCTGCCCGAAATTCCGATGGTCGACGTCAGCGGTTTTTCGACGCATGAATACAGCGTGCTAGTGAAAGCCGAAACCCTGCGTAGATATCGCCTCAGCGTTCAGGATATTGCCACGCTGATCCAGCAGCAGGCGGTCGACCTGCCGGCAGGCGTTCTCGACGCCGACCTGCGTTCCTACCAGATTCGTGTCGAAAACGAGCGCCGCAGCGTCGAGGAGCTGGCCGACCTGGTGGTGCTCAACGACGACAGGGGCGGGCGCCTGCGGCTCGGCGACATCGCCACTATTTCCGACGACTTTACCGATGAAGAAGTACGCGTCGAGCTCAACGGCCAGCCAGCTGCACTGCTGCAGGTGAAGAAAAACACCAGCGACGATACCCTCACCGTGTACAACGCGGTACAGGATTTTGTCGACGCCGAGAATGCGCGTCTGCCGGAGTCGACGCGGCTGGTGATCACCCAGGACTCGGCCTCGATCGTCAAGGACCGGCTGCAGTTGCTGACCCGCAACGGCTGGCAGGGTCTTTTGCTGGCGACGCTGGCGCTGTTCCTGTTCTTCAGCTGGCGATACACCTTCTGGGTGGCACTGGGCTTGCCCATCTCGTTTGTCGGCGGCCTGATGGTGATGAGCCTGCTCGGCATCAGCATCAACATGATTTCGATGGTCGCGCTGCTAATGGCGATCGGTATCCTGATGGACGATGCCATCGTCATCTCCGAGAGTATCGAAAACGAGTATCGATCCGGCAAGGATCCGCTGCAGGCGGCGGTGGCCGGCATCGAAAAAGTCGGCCGCGGGGTTTTATCGTCGTTCGCGACCTCGGCGATGCTGTTCGGCAGCCTGCTGTTTCTCAAGGGTGACATGGGGCAGGTGATGGGCGTGCTGCCGGTGGTGCTGCTGTCGGTACTTACCATCAGCCTGGTGGAAGCCTTCCTGATACTGCCGCATCACCTGATGCATTCGCTGCAGCATCACGCACAGCAGCAAAAGCCGCGCTGGCGGCAGCGTTTCGAAGACCGGTTTTCCGACTTGCGCGCGACGGTCGGCAATTTCGCCGATCTCGCGATCCACTATCGTTACCTGACGGTCGGCACTGCGCTCGGCCTGTTTATAATTACCGTGAGCCTGTTCCCGGCCGGGCTGATCAAGTTCAAGGCCTTTCCCGACCTCGAGGGCAACGTACTCGAGGCGCGCATCATCATGCCCCAGGGCACGCCCTTCGATCGCACAGAGGAGGTGGTCGGCGAGCTGCTGGCGAGCCTGAAGCTCGCCGCAGCTCAGCTGCCGCCGGAGGAAGAGGGCGAACTGATCCGCCATACCCAGGTGTTTTACAGCAATAACACCGATGCCGGCGAGGTCGGCGCGCACCTCGCGACCATCAGCCTCGATCTGCTCGATTCGGAAAAACGCAACGCCTCGCTGAATGACCTGCGCCGGCTGTGGCTTGAAACCACCGGCTCGATCGCGGACGCCGTGTCGGTACAGTTCAAGGAACCGGTGCTGGGCCCGGCGGGACAGGCGATTTCGATTCGGCTGCAGCATGACGATCTGCAAAAGCTGTCGAGTGCCTCCTGGGAGCTGCAGACCTGGCTTAGCGGATACCCCGGCGTATCCAACGTAATGGACGACCTGCGCCTGGGCAAGCCCCAGTTCAGCGTCAGCCTGCTGCCTGGCTCGCTGGTATCGGGGCTCAACGCGCAACAGCTGGCACAGCAGTTGCGCGCCGCCTACCAGGGTATCAAGGTCGACGACGTTTATCGCGGCCGCGAGGCCTATGAAATCAACGTCCGCCTCGACACCGATCGCGACCGCGCGTTGAGCGATTTCGAACAGCTCGGCCTGTTCAATAACCAGGGCGTCGATATCCCGCTGAGCGCGATCGCGCGCATCGAGGAGAAGCGCGAATTTTCGCGCATTATCCGCATCGATCATCAGCGTACCGTGACCATCTCGGGAGATATCGATGCCGATGTCGCCAACACCAATGAAATCATCGGCGATACGCGCAAGCGCTTTTTGAGCGGTTTGCAGCAGCGTTACCCGGGCATGTTCATCAGCCTCGAGGGCGAGGTGAAAAACGCCCGCGAAACCAATACCTCGGTGCTTACCGGGTTCGTGCTCGGAGTTTTCGGCGTCTATTTCCTGCTGTCGTTCCAGTTCCGCAATTACCGCGAACCGCTGGTGGTGCTGATGAATATCCCGCTGGCGCTGATCGGCGTGGTCTGGGGCCACAAGCTGATGGGGCTCGACATCACCATGCCGAGCATGATCGGTTTCGTTTCGCTGGCCGGTATCGTGGTCAACGATTCGATCCTGCTGGTCGAATTCGTCAAGCGCCGCAGCCTCGAGGGCATGGTGTTGCACGCCGCCGCCGGGCAGGCGGTGCGCGATCGCTTTCGCGCCATCTTCCTGACCTCGGTTACGACCATTGCCGGCATGCTGCCGCTGCTGTCCGAAAGCAGCCTGCAGGCGCAGGTGCTGGTGCCGCTGGTGGCGAGCGTCGTGTTCGGCATGATTTCGTCGACCTTCCTGCTGCTGTTGGTGTTGCCGGCAGCCTACGCGATCATGGAAGACCTCGGCATCCGCGAAGTCAGCGAAGACGAAATGGCCTTCATCGAGCAAACCGACGCCTAGCGTCGCCCCCGTTTCACAGTCATCCCCGGGAATGCGGCGCGCCGACGCAGCGGGACCTCGAAATGTATTTTCCTGATATCGACGAGATTCCTGCTTACGCGGCAACGACCCGTGAACACCACCTCAACACGGGCGATAATCCAGAGTCCCGGTATCTTCCAGTAAGCCTTTGATAATATAAAGCGGTGCTGGAATGACCCTGTCACAAAGCAGCTGGTTTAAAAATAACTGATTGATTTTACTGAGAAAAATTCATAGTAACGAATCCGTTGTTTTTTCGTCGTTTTTTTTAGCGGCGATTGCCGACAATGCCAGCATGTATCCGTATGCCTGTCCCGGTTACAGGTTGCGGTAACAAACCAGACAAGAGGCGATTATGTTTTTACGTATTATTCCGCTGCTTCTGACCGGCTGGCTGGCAATGCCGCTGGCTGCCGAAGAAGTTCGCCAACAGTTCGAAGGGCTGACGCTTAACGCCAATCTCGAACTGGCGCAGGCTAAAACGCTGGAAGACGGAGTCGTCCTGATTATCCACGGCCTGCAGGCGCATAACCGCATGGAAATTATCGAGGCCGCCCAGCAGGCCCTGCTGACCAACGGCCAGAGTTCGATTGCGATCAATCTCGGGCTGGGCGTCGACAATCGCAGCGGGTTCTACGATTGCAGCTGGCCGCATCGGCATGGTTTCGACCAGGCCGCAGTTGAAATCCAGGCCTGGATCGACTGGCTGGCGAAACAGGACGCGGGGCCGATCAGCCTGATTGGCCACTCCTTCGGAGGAGCCCAGGCTCTGGTTTACCTGGATCGATACCGGGAGTCGCCGGTAAGCCGGATGATTTTGCTGGCACCCGCGACGCGCGGATATGACCGATTGAAAAACGATTATTTCGCGCGTTATCAAAAAGACCTCGACAAAGTGCTGACGCGAGCGCGGTCGATGATTGACGCGGGTAATGGCGATCAACTGATGCAAAACGTCGATTTTTTCTTTTGCCCCAATACCCGGGTCAGCGCAAACAGCTTTTTCGACTACTACCGCGAGGATGGCGAATTTGCGCGCCTGCCCGATTATCTGCGGCAAGCGGATATTCCGATCCTGGTGATTGCCGGCAGCGCTGACGAACGCCAGCCGGACGTGATCCGCTTGCTTTCCCCTGCGACCGACGGACGCGAAAAAAAGCTGGTAGTGATCGAAAACGCAGGCCATTTTTTTCTCGATCTGAACATCGAGGAGGCGATCGAATACGCGGTAGAGTTCATAGAAGAAGCCGGTTAACGCGGGGCTAACCGCGTCACCGACGGGAGGAAGGAATATGTTAGTACGAGTGATTGGGAAAATACTGTGCCGCTGGCTGATTGCCGGGCTCTGGCTTGTTGCCTGTTTCCCGGTAACGGCGGAGGAAGTCACGCATCGGTTCAACGGCCTGACGTTAAACGCCAATATCGAAATGGCCGACGGTAAAAGTTTCGATGATGGCATGGTTTTGATTCTGCACGGTTTCATGGCGCACTGGGATATGGAAATCATACGTTCGGCGCAGCAAGCCCTGCTCGACAATGATTACAGCTCGCTGGCGATCAATTTGAGCCTGGGCGTCGATAATCGTCACGGTTATTATGGCTGCGAGCAACCGCAACGGCACGTGCAGGACGATGCCATCGACGAAATCGGCAGCTGGATTGCCTGGTTGCGCGAGCGCGGCACCAAACGCGTCATCCTGTTGGGGCATTCGCGCGGCGCCAACCAGTTCATGGTGTACGCGGCGGAAGAAATCGATCCGGAGGTGAGTCACATGATTTTCCTGGCGCCCGGCATGGGCGACGAAGCCGAACAGGCCTATTTCACTCGCTACGGTGTATCACTCGACAAAACCAGGACATACGTTCAGGCCCAGATAAATGACGGCAGAGGCGATCAGTTGCTGCCTGATATCGATATGCTGGCTTGTCCCAGGGCAACCGTTACTGCAGACAGTTTCAATTCCTATTATTCCAGCAACAACAGGTTTCGCCGCTTCGAGCACTACCTGCCGCGCAGCCCGGTACCGACGCTGATTATTTCCGGCAGCATCGACGAGCGTCAGCCGAACACGCAAAAACTGGTGACGCCTTACCTCGACGGCATGCGCATACAGCTCGCCGTGATCGAGGGCGCCGGGCATTTCTTCAGGGATTTCAACATCGAAGAAGCGATGGAGGCCGCCATTGAGTTTATTGACGAATAGTATTGCGAGACCGGCATTACCTGACTCCGGGGATAATTCAGGGGATCCGGTTAGCCGCTTAGCCCGAACAACGGCTTTACTGTTTCTGCTTATGGTCGAGCTCTGTGTCGCCGAAGAGGTAACCCAGCGCTTTAACGGCCTTACCGTCAACGCAAACCTGGAAATGGCCGCGGGCAGGGATTTCAACGACGGCATGGTGCTGATACTGCACGGCATGATGGGGCACAATAAAATGGAGCTGGTAGTTGCCAGCCAGCAGATTTTGCTGGAAAACGATCTCAGCTCGCTGGCCATCAACCTTAGCCTCAACCTGGACAACCGCCACAGCTACTTCGACTGCAACCTGCCGCAATCGCATCTGCAGCAAAATGCGGTAAGGGAACTGGCCCTGTGGATCGACTGGTTACGACAAAGGGGAGTCGGGAAAATCGTCCTGATGTCGCATTCGCGGGGCGCCAACCAGGCCATGGTGTACGCGGCCGAAAGCCTCGATCCCGAGATCAGTCACGTGATTCTGCTGGCGCCGGGAGCGGATGACGTCAAGGCATCTTACGAAAAGCGCTATGGACCGATATTCGACGCCAACGTCAGGCGTATGCAGGAGAGAATCGCGCTCGGCAAGGGCAACGAACCGGTGTCGAATATCGATTTCTGGTTTTGTCCCAGGGCCGAGGTCACGCCCGACAGCTTTATTTCCTACTATGGTCCGGAGAGCAAGTTTCGCCAGTTTCACAAGTACCTCGGCATGATCGAGGCGCCGGTGCTGGTGATAGCCGGATCGCAGGACGAACGCTTCCCCAATATTCCAGAGCAGATCGGGCCGATGATCGATAACCAGCGATTGTTCCTGGCCGTCATCGAAAACTCGGGTCATTTCTTTCGTGACCTGAATATCGAAGAAGCGGTCGAAGCCCTGATCGAGTTTATCGGCTATGGCGGGTGACAGGTATCACCATTCGGGCACGCCGGCCAGCCTCAATCCCTCGACCAGGCGTTCGCGGTCTTGCTGATTGCGGTAGGGCCAGCGGTTCTTGGGCGAGTCAAGAGTAAACTCCTTCCGCCTTTCCTGGCGAAACTTTTGATTGAGCTGGTCCAGGACTTTTTTCGCCAGGTCATGCTGACCCGACTGGCCGTAGGACGCCAGCAACGCCACTGTTGCATCCAGATCTTCCGGATTTCCCGCTACCGAGCGCCTGAGCGTTTCGGCCGCCTGCCGATACTGTTGCAGGTCGAACTGCGCTCGACCCTTGACCTTGAGATAGGGTGCAGGAAAATTCGGATCGAGTCGGATTGCATCATCCGCGGTTTCGATGGCCTGCACAGGCTGCCCGTCGAAAGCCAGCGCATCCGCCAGCGCCAGGTAACCGATCGCGCTGCTCGGGTTAAGCGCGATCGCCTTGCGCGCTTCCTCGATGGCCTGTTCGTAGCGGCGATTATATAGAAACATCGACGACTGCAGGCTGAGCGCGAGAGGGGTCGGTTCGGTCATGGCGGCGTCGAGTTCCTGCTTGGCGCGGCCCCAACCGGCGAAGCGGCTACCGGAATTCAGGTGCCACTTCTGCTGCCAGGCGCGCCAGTAAATCATCGCCAGCGCCGCATGCGCACGTGCATAGTCGGGATCGAGTTCCAGCGCCTGCAGGAAATGGGATTCAGCGATAGCGAAGCTTTTTCGTGTGAAATGACGGGTCTGTTCCAGTCCTTTCAGCAAGGCTTCGTAGGCGGCGGTACTGCTGGTTTCAGGACGCGCCCTCTTTACGACTTCGCCATCGCCGAGTTTCAGCGACAGAGCGTTGATGATCTGGTCGCTGATCTGGTCCTGCAGGTCGAATACGTCCTCGAGTTCTCCGTCGTAGTTGTCGGCCCATTTTTGCGTGCCGGTTTTGCCATCGATCAACTGCGCGTTTACCCGGATTCGCGTGCCGCCGCGGCGCACGCTGCCCTCGAGCACGTACTCGGCGCCGAGATCGGCCGCCACCTGCCTGACGTCGACAGCCTTGCCCTTGTAAACCCTGGTTGAGTTACTCGATATCACGATTAGCCCGGACAATCCCGACAGGCGGTTAATCAGATCGTCAGTGATGCCGTCGCTAAAGTAGGAATGCTCGATCTCATTACCGGTATTGACGAATGGCAGCACAGCCACCACGGTCGTTCCGGGCGGCGGCCAGGTTTCTTCGACCTCGTTTATCTGCCAGGCGACGATAGCGGCCAGCAGTAATGCAGCCATTATCCAAACCAGATACCACAACTTTGCGGGCCTGGATCGCAGGCTTTCCGATTGACGCTCTGGTAGAAGAGAAGGGTTGATCCGATCGGGTTGCGCGGTCTCCACCTCGGCAATCAGCCGATAGCCTTTTTTCGGGTAGGTTTCGATGATGCTGGGGTGGCGCGCGTCGTCGCCGAAGGCCTTGCGCAATTTGATTACCGCGTTGGTCAGCGCCTCGTAGCCAACCACGGTGCCCTGCCAGACATCGTCCAATAATTCGTCCCTGGACAGCACTTCGCCGGGGTGCCCGGCCATGCATACCAGCAAATCCATGACCTTGGGCTCCAGCTTGACGATCTCCTCCCCCTGGCTGATCTGGCAGGTCGAGGGATCCACATGCCATCCGGCAATCTCAAATCCGTTGTGACTCGTCATACGGGCTCTGACCCCGGCGTACTGTGATTATTTGTCCAACGCTTTATTCCTGGGCGATAGTATAACCCTGCTTTCTCCCGGGTTTAACCGTTAACCCGCGCTTTGGCGGCCTGGGTGATGCTCACGATAGGCGATTCTGGAGAGGGTTAACAGGGAAAATAAGCCACTAAAAAGGCACTAAAAACAAATCGCGTCTGCGCGGTCAGCTGTTAATTGCCTTAGGAGGATCTGTAAGCTGTTGAATTTAATATAAATTTTCAGGAATGCCGGTGAGAGGGGAAATGGTTTGCGAACAATATGGGTTTCGTCGTTCTTGTTCGTCAGATTGGCGTAAGAATACGTGCAGATCCCATAGAGACTGGAGGTGTAACATGAAAGCAGACCAGAAAAGGAAACAAATTGTATTTGCGGTGGCCCTGTTTATCGGTATTTCGGCGTTCTCGTCGGCCGAGGCTGTCGACGAGTATCAACAAAAAGTGCTGTTTTCACCGAGTCCCAGCGTACTGGCTGCCGAGGCCCGCGGGCGCGTAATGATCTACGACGGCCTGCGCTACGCTACCGTTACACGCGCGATGGACGAGCAATTCGGGCGCATCGAAAATATGATGTTCGTCGGTACCGTAATCGAGCGCGAAGACGGTGAACTCGAGGTCGAGGAAGACGGCTGCGACTAGCTGGCGCCGGCTCTGAGCGACTGAATTACGTTCTTGCTATCGGGATTGATACCGCGCCAGATCGCAAACGCGGCGGCGGCCTGCTCGACCAGCATGCC
>CALJQI010000022.1 GCA_937980285.1 uncultured Gammaproteobacteria bacterium
GAAATGCAAATACAGGCACGGAACTACCGTGAAAGGCATTACCTCTCTCGCTTGCGCCTGCTCGATCGACTGATTTACCTGCCCGGCGCGATGCTGCTGGTTTATGCCTTCTGGCTTTCCCTGGCGACCTGATTCGATCAGGCCGCCTGGAATCGCAGGCTGACTTCCAGCCCGCCGAGGCCGGCGCGCGAAAACTCAAGCTCGATGTTGTAAGACTCGACGATATCGGCAACCACGGCGAGCCCTATGCCCTGCCCTTCGGTGGCCTCGTCCAGCCGCGTGCCGCGATTCAGAATCTGCTCAATTTCACTTTCGGCCAGGCCTTCGCCGTCATCCTCGATGGTCAGCAGGGTCGATTTATCGTCCTCCACCAGGGCGCCGACGTTGATGCGCCGCCTGCCGTACTTGAACGCGTTATCGAGCAGGTTACCCACCACTTCGAGACAGTCGCCTTCATCCATGCGTATCAGAATTTGCGAAGGCAGGCGCCGATCGAGCTGGATCGCTTTTTCCTGGTAGACCTTTTCCAGCGCCGATAGCAGTTTTTCGAGTACCGCGACCAGGTCGACCGGTTTGCTGATGCGAATGTCGGAAACACTGGTCGCCTTTTGCAACTGGTAGGAAACGATCTGGTTCATGCGCTCGGTTTGTTCACGCAGGGTATCGATCTGCGGACGGCCGAGATTCTGCTGGTCACCGAGACCGGTCAATACCGCCAGCGGTGTTTTCAGGCTATGCGCGAGATCGTCCATCGCATTGCGGTAACGCTGACGCTGGTACTGCTCGCGGCTCAGCAGGATGTTCAGGTTCTCGGTCAGCGGCGCGATCTCGTCGGGGTAATCCTGTTCGAAGCCGCTTTGCTGCTGATCCTCGATCGCCTTGACCTCGAGACCGATCTTTTTTAACGGCAACAGGCTCCAGCGGGTAACCAGGTACATGACCAGTAACAGCAGTATGGTGGTGATGATCAACCAGGCCCATAGCGTCTGCCGGAATCGATTCAACTGCTCGAAGTATTCCACCGCATTACGCCAGGCGACCACGTCGTAGCGCTGCAGCCTGTCGTTGGCATCGGGCCACTGGATAGCAAAGCCGAGGCGAAAATACGGCGTCGCCTGGTGCTGGATAATGCCGAAATCCCAGTCCCCGATCTCGATTTTCGGGATCGCCGGGAAGTCTGTCGTAATCGACTGAGAGCGCCAGATCGCCTGTTTGCGTTGATCGTATAACAGCGCGTACAGACCCGAGTTGCGGGTTACCAGCCCGGGCTCGAACAGGCGATCGGCGGACACCGTGAGGCTGCGCCCCGAGCGATCGCGGTCGACCGCCGCCAGCAGGCTGTAAATCAGCAGCTGCAGGCCGTCTTCTTCAGCCTGCAACGCACGCTTGACCACGGCGCGCTCGAGCGCGACAGCGGTCAGCACCATGAACACGGCCAGCACCACCATCGACACCAGCGTCAATCTGGACTTGATCGACTTCACTTTAACTCAAGGCTGCTCTGCTCGCTCCAGGGTAAATCGATAGCCGCGGCCGCGCAGGGTTTCAATCGGTCTGAGGCTTTCCTCCGGATCGAGCTTCTGACGCAGGCGCCGAATAAACACTTCGATTACGTTACTGTCGTTATCCGACTCGTCGTCGTACAAATGCTCGGTCAGCACGGTTTTCGAAATGACCTCGCCGGCATGCAGCATCAGGTATTCCAGCACCTTGTACTCGTAGGCGGTCAAATCCAGCTCGCGCTCATCGACATAGGTGCGCTGGGTCGCGGTATCCAGGCTCACCGGCGCACAGACGATACGCGAGTCGGACCAGCCGGAGGCGCGTCGAATCAGGACGCGGATTCGAGCCATCATTTCCTCGTGGTGGAACGGCTTGACCAGGTAATCGTCGGCGCCGGCGTCCAGCCCCTCGACCTTGTCCTGCCAGCGGCCGCGAGCGGTCAGTATCAGGATCGGAATATTGTTGCCTTCGTCGCGGATCTGGTTAATCACCTCCAGTCCTGACAACTTCGGCAATCCGAGGTCGACGATGGCGACGTCGGCCGGGTATTCCTGCACCAGGTAGAGGCCTTCGTCGCCGGTCTCGGCGCTGTCGACGGCAAATCCCTCGGATTTCAAACGCTCGACGATTTGCTGTTGAATATCGAGATCGTCTTCTATGACTATCGCTCGCATCGTATTTCTCGCCTTGTTGCTAACAAAGATTAGATCACAGGTGTGAACTGAATGCGCATTTTAATACGCTTGCCGGGGTCGTAGGGCATTTCGACATGATAACGCTGGCCACGATACTTATAGGTCACATCGTAAGCATCGACAACTTCCTCGTGGCTCACCTGGTGACGGGTTTTGCAATGCTCCTCGTATCCGGCGACGCTCTCGCTGTGCTGCTGACTGTGGCCGTTGACGGCCTCGTGACCGATCTGGGCGCCGATCAGCGTACCGACAGCGGTGGCGACCTTTTTGCCGCGACCGTTGCCGATCTGGTGGCCGATAATACCGCCGATCAGGCCGCCCGCGAGCATACCGCCTGCGGACTTATGCTGACCATGGCTGGTATGGTAAACCGGCTCCTGCCAGCATTCGCGAATCGGCCTCGATACTTCCACCTCGCGGTAAATCGGCCGCACCCTGATGACGCGCGCGTAATCATAGAAATCGTGCCGCTGCGCATAGTCGTGCTGCTTGTGGCCCTGCTTATGGCCGTGCTTGTGTCCGTGCTTATGCCCTTTATCACCGGCACCCGCCGCGCTGGCAAAAACCAGAATCGCTAGCGCAATCATTGTGTTGAACGTTTTCATACCAGTCTCCTGCTTGTCAAAGGATGACTGGCAATATAGGCGGGGTTAACTGAATCGAGCCTTAACGCCTTGTTTGCGCTTGTTTTTTGTTAACTATTTCACCGAATAGACGCGACCGATCAATACTCTCAAGCACTCCTTCCGAGGGGTTGATTTTTGAAAGTGATGGCCTAAGCTTGTGCGCTGTTTCGAATACGGCGGCGCGCATGCTTGCACTGGAAATCGAGAACCTGCAAAAAACCTATGCCAGTGGCCTGCAGGCACTCAAGGGTATCGACCTGCAGGTCGAAGAGGGCGACTTTTTCGCGCTGCTGGGCCCCAACGGCGCCGGCAAATCCACCTGTATCGGCATCATCTCCGGCCTGGTCAACAAGACCGGCGGCAGCGTGCGCATCTTTGGCCATTCGATCGACGGCGCCCATACTTTCGCCAAGTCCCTGCTGGGCTCGGTTCCGCAGGAATTCAATTTCAATACCTTCGAACCGGTGGAAGAAATCATTATCAACCAGGCCGGCTACTACGGCGTGCCGGCCCGCATCGCCAGGCCCGAAACCGAGCGTTACCTGAAACA
>CALJQI010000023.1 GCA_937980285.1 uncultured Gammaproteobacteria bacterium
GGGAGAGCGTTGCAGATGGTATGGCAATGCCGAGGTCAGCTGGTCGAGATAAGCCAGTTCCTCGAGTTTGCCGCGGTAGCGTGTTATCGCGCTCATACCGCCTGCGTTGGTAAAAAGGCCGAGCTGCGGCGGCGGCTCGGCGGGGGCGTGGAGGCTTAGGCCCGGGGCATGACGCAGCGGTTGCAGCGGACTTTCGACGACGTTTATCACGCCCAGTGGGCTGGAGCGTGTTTCGATGATGCGGGTACCGGGGATGCGCAGGACCTGGCTGAGTTCCTTGTAGGGAGAAACCACCGGATCGCTCCAGGCGGCGGGCAGCTGGTAGAGGATCAGCGTTGCTATGGCAAATGCCGTCAGCGCCGGCCAGCTGCGGCCGCGACATTCAATCCAGACAATCGCAGCGGCGCCAAAGCCGAGCACCGATACCAGGATCAGCGCCTGCGATGGCGAAAGCAGGAATAGCAGGCCTATGATGCCCAGCGCACCGAGGCCGGCGCCCAGCAGGTCGGCCGCATAGATTCGCGCCAGTTGGCCGCGGAATTCGATCAGGGCCATGCCGATTAGGTTTGCCGCGAAGAAAAAAGGCAGCGTCAGTAACAGGATGACAAGCGCCAGGCGCAACCAGTGCTGGTGATCCCAGATAAGCTCTTCAGGGTTGAAGGAAAGTCGTTGTGCCAGTAAAAAACCCAGTAGCGCCGATAGCGCGAACAGGCAGGCCTGGCTGGTCGCGAAACTGCGGAATCGCCCGGCCAGGCGCGGCGCGACGAACACCAGCAGGCTGCCGCTAACGCCGAAACCGAGCAGCGCGATGCTGACCACCAGGTAAGCGAAGTGGTGCCACTGGATCAGTGAAAACAGCGCCATTAGCAAAACCTCGTAAGCCAGTACCGCTGCGGACATCAGGGCGATGGCAATCCTCGGTTGTGAGATCTGCTCCACGCTGTGACTAGTGGCTACCGGTGAGCGGCACGAACCTGACCGGCAGAACCTGGCGCGTGATCACCTCTTCGGAATCGATGCGCGTGATCAGTATCAGTTCCTGGGTCGAAAAGCGGCTGCCGACCGGGATGATCATTTTTCCGCCGATAGCGAGCTGTTTGACCAGTGGAGGAGGAATGTGGCTCGCGGCAGCGGTGACGATAATCGCGTCGAAGGGCGCCTGTTCGGCCCAGCCGTAGTAGCCATCGCCGACGCGCAGCTCAATCCTGTCATAGCCGAGGCGCCTTAACAGCGAGTCTGCCCGCTTTGCCAGTGGCTCGATGATTTCGATGCTCCACACGCGGGTGTCGAGTTCGGCCAGCACTGCCGCCTGGTAACCGGAACCGGTACCGATTTCAAGTACTTTCTGCCCGGCTTCGAGCTCCAGCAGGTCGGTCATGATGGCGACGATGTAAGGCTGGGAGATAGTTTGACCATGCCCGATAGGTAGCGGCCGATTGCGGTAAGCGTCACCGACCAGGTCGGCCGGTACGAATTCATGCCGTGGCACGCTTGCCATTGCCGCGAGCACGCGTTCGTCGAGCGCCGCGCGTTTGAGGTAGGCGCTGGTGGCGCGCACATCGTTTTCGATCAGGCGTATCATGTTTTCGCGCCGGGCCTGAAAATCGTCGTCGGCGTTCGCGCATTCGACTGCCAGGATCAGGCTTGCAGCGATCAACAGGGCTTCAACTGCGGAGGTGATGAAGCTACGATAAGAGTCAATTGCGAACATCTTTAAATCCTTTTGCCTGAAACCCTGCAACCAGGGAAGCAGATTATAAGCTTGAAACCCTACATCGCCAATTTTCGTTTTTACGAAGAACTCAATGATTTTCTCGCGCCCGAGTGTCACAAGAAAACCGTCGAGTACCGCTTTGACGGCCGGCCCGCGATCAAGGATCCGATCGAAACCCTGGGGGTGCCGCATAGCGAAGTCGACCTGGTCCTGGTGAACGACGAATCGGTGGGGTTCGATTACCGCTTGCGGCACGGCGATCGTGTCGCTGTCTATCCGCTGTTCGAAAGTCTCGATATCTCTCCGCTGCAGCACCTGCGCGCAAAACCGCTGCGCGTCACTCGATTCATGGTCGATGTCAATCTGGGCAAGCTCGCGCGCCTGCTGCGCATGCTCGGATTCGACAGCGCTTACGGTAATCGCCTCGAGGACGGCGAAATTGTCGAGATCGCGGTTCGCGAAAAGCGCATCATCCTGACGCGCGACCGGCGCCTGCTGTTTCGCAAGGCGGTTAGCCATGGCTTCTGGGTACGTTCGGACGATCCCGAGACCCAGCTGCAGGAAGTCATGCAGCGACTCGACCTTGCCGGGCAGGTCAAGCCGCTGCAGCGCTGCCTGCAGTGTAACGGGTTGATTGAAAGCGTCGATGCCGAACAGGTCTGGTCCAGTCTCCAACCTTTGACGCGGCGCTATTACAGTGAATTTTATCGCTGCGGCGACTGCCGCAGGATTTACTGGGAAGGCTCGCATGTCGAGCACATGAGCGAAGCTATTCGTCAGATGCTCGGGCCGCGGCGCTAGCCGTCAATTGCTTCAATTGGCGTTGGCACAGTTCGATACTGTCGCCTAGCTGTTTTGCGCGCTGTTCGAGGCTATGCGACGGGCTACGTTCGAGCGCATCGTTTACGCGGCGTAACTCGTGCCGTAGCGCCGCTATTTCCTGCCGGAGTTGCTGTTCTGCTGACATCTGCTTTGCGCCCTGGACTGGTCACGGCCAGTTTAACAGTCTTGCGTGGCCGCAGCGCATTGGGGTTAGTCGCTGTTATCCATTTTGACCAGGCTGAAATCGGTGCTGATATGGTGTAAATTGCCAGCCACTTGCAGCCAGGAAATGCCATGACCGATTACCAGATTGCCCCGTCGATTCTGTCCGCCGATTTCGCGCGACTTGGCGAAGAAGTCGATAACGTGCTCGCCTCGGGCGCCGATATCGTGCACTTCGACGTAATGGACAACCATTATGTCCCCAACCTGACGATTGGCCCGCTGGTGTGCGAGGCGCTGCGCAAGCATGGCGTCGAGGCGCCGATCGACGTGCACCTGATGGTCAAGCCGGTGGATCGCATCATCCCCGACTTCGCCAGCGCCGGCGCCAGCTACATTACCTTTCATCCCGAGGCTTCCGAGCATATCGATCGCAGCCTGTCGCTGATCCGCGACAGCGGCTGCCGCTCGGGGCTGGTGTTCAATCCGGCGACGCCGCTCGGTTACCTCGACCATGTCATGGACAAGGTCGACATGGTTCTGCTGATGTCGGTAAACCCGGGATTCGGCGGACAGAGCTTTATTCCAGCGACGCTGGACAAGCTGCGTAGCGCGCGCCGCATGATCGATGAATCGGGATTCGATATCCGCCTCGAGATCGACGGTGGCGTCAAGGTCGACAATATCGCCGAAATCGCCGCCGCCGGCGCCGATACCTTTGTCGCGGGTTCCGGGATTTTCGGCGGCGCCCGCTCCGACGATCCGAATCGCTACGACAGCATCCTGCGGCAAATGCGCGCCGAACTGGAGCGAGCGGCGTCGATCTAGACTGGTGTAATTAGTCATGGTCATGCCCGAAAGGCTGTGATAGATTCTGACGCCTGACCAGGCAGTTTGTACACATGACTCAAGAACGCTTACAGAAAATCGAGGGTAGCCAAAGCTGGCGATGGTGATCGCAAGCTGCTGTACCCCTTGTTTCGTTTTCTGTTCAACCGTTTAAGAGTCACTCATGAACCTCAATCAATTCAATAAAATCAGGCGTGATTACAACCGCATCCCGCTGGTGCGTGAAATTTTCGCCGATCTCGATACCCCGTTAAGCGCCTATCTAAAGCTCGCCGACGCGCCTTACAGCTACCTCTTCGAATCGGTGCAGGGCGGCGAGAAATGGGGTCGTTACTCGATTATCGGCATGGCCTGCAGCACCCGCATCAAGGTGTTCGGCCGGCGCGCGACGCTGGAGGTCGACGGCCAGGTCATCAGCGAGGAAGAAACCGACGATCCGTTGAAATTCATCGAGGATTACCTCGATTTCTTCAAGGTCGCCGAGGCCGAATGCCTGCCCAAGTTTCATGGCGGCCTGGTGGGTTATTTCGGTTACGACACGATTCGCTACATCGAACCGAAACTGGCCGACTGCCCCAATCCCGACAAGCACGAAACCCCCGATATCCTGCTGATGCTGAGCGACCGCCTGGTGGTTTTCGATAACCTGTCGTCGCGCATGTTCCTGGTTGTGCACGTCGAACCCTCGGAGAAAGACGCATGGCATGAAGGCCAGCGCCAGCTCGATCAGCTCGAAGCGCAACTGAAGTCGGTGCGGCTCGAGGATAACCCGGTTGCATCGGAACAGGCCGTTAGCGAGAAGGATTTCACCTCGGAGTTTACCCAGCAAGGTTTCGAGGCGGCGGTGGACAAGGCGCGACAGTACATAATCGACGGCGACGCGATGCAGATCGTGCTGTCGCAGCGGCTGTCGATTCCTTATCGCTCGGCGCCGGTCAACCTGTACCGTGCGCTGCGCAGTCTCAACCCGTCGCCTTATCTCTATTATCTCAATCTCGGCGATCACCACGTGGTCGGTTCGTCGCCCGAGATCCTGGTGCGGCTCGAGGACGAGGCGGTGACGGTGCGACCGATCGCCGGTACGCGCCCGCGCGGCAAAACGCCGGCCGAGGACCAGGCGCTGGAGCAGGAATTGCTCAACGACCCGAAGGAACTGGCCGAGCACCTGATGCTGATCGATCTCGGGCGCAACGACGCCGGACGGGTCAGCCAGGTCGGCAGTGTTTCGCTTACCGAAAAGATGATTGTCGAACGCTACTCGCACGTAATGCACATCGTTTCCAACGTCGAGGGGCAGATCAGGCCTGAAATGTCGGCTTTCGACGTGCTGCGCGCGACTTTCCCGGCGGGCACGGTTTCGGGCGCGCCCAAGATCAGGGCGATGGAAATCATCGATGAGCTGGAGCCGGTCAAGCGCGGCATTTATTCCGGCGCGGTCGGTTACATCTCCTGGAGCGGCAATATGGATACCGCGATCGCGATTCGCACCGCGGTGATCAAGGATGAGCAGCTTTATATTCAGGCTGGTGCCGGCATAGTTTACGATTCGGTGCCGGAAAACGAATGGGCCGAAACCATGAACAAGGGACGCGCGATTTTTCGCGCGGTGGCGCTGGCCGAGGCCGGCCTGCCGTCCCGCGATCCCTGTGCCGAGAGTGGGGACGAATCATGAAAGTGCTGATGATCGATAACTACGACTCCTTCACCTATAACCTGGTGCAGTACCTGGGCGAGCGCGAGGCCGAGGTCGAGGTGGTGCGCAACGATCAGATCGGCGTCGACCAGGTGCTGGCCTCGGACGCCAGCCATATCATGGTGTCGCCGGGACCCTGCACCCCGAACGAGGCCGGCATATCGATGGCCGCGATCGAGGCGCTGGCCGGGCACAAACCGATACTCGGGGTTTGCCTCGGTCATCAGAGTATCGGCCAGGTGTTCGGCGGCAAGATCGTGCATGCGCGCGAAATCATGCATGGCAAGACCTCGCCGGTATTCCATACCGCTAGCGGCGTTTTCGAAGGTTTCGACAGCCCGTTCATCGCCACCCGTTATCATTCGCTGGTGATTGAGAAAGACTCGTTACCGGATTGCCTCGAGGTTACCGCCTGGACCGAAAACGAAGATGGCGAGATGGATGAAATCATGGGCGTGCGTCATCGCGAGCTACAGATCGAGGGCGTTCAGTTTCACCCGGAGTCGATCTTGACCGATAATGGCCACGCGCTGTTGCGCAATTTTCTTCAACAAGCAGTTTCATAGGGGCAGCGATGGATATCCAGACAGCAATCAGATCGATGATCGCCCGCCAGGATCTGAGCGGCG
>CALJQI010000024.1 GCA_937980285.1 uncultured Gammaproteobacteria bacterium
GTGAAGGTACTCGCCAGGTCGGCGACGGCCGCGTCTACACTGCCCTGCGCCATATCTCGAACGATTGTCAGGTCGTCGGCGCCGCGCACAATATCAAGATCGAGGTCTTCGATATGCGCGAGTAACCGCGGGTCGTAATTATATCCTTCGACCAGGGCCACCGTGCCGCCCGACAACTGTTCGTAACGGCTGACCTTACGCTCGTCACTTACCCAGAAAGTGTCGCTGTAGATGCTAAAACTTGTCGGACCCTGTAAATAATCTTCACGCAGGGCGGCGTCCAGAATGACATCGAGTTCGCCGTCTTTCACCTTTTGCAGGCATTCGTTCCAGCTATGTTCGACAAACCTGACTTCACGCTCGAGTAGTTGCGCGGCTTTCTTGATAATGCTGACCGAAATTCCCTCGGCGCCGTTGTCGGTCATTCGGGCATAAGGCCGCCATTCGACGAAACAAATGCTTACCGCATCATCGGAAACAACGGATGCGGGAGATATGAATAAACACAGCGTCAACAGGCAACCGCCCAGGCCGCGGAGGCGAAACGGATGACAGAACGAAATCATGTTTTGGAGATACCCGAAAACCGTATTTTCGCAATCATAGCAGATTAATCTGCCCCTATTTAATACCGCAGCCGCAGACCCGCAAAAAAACCGCTGCTTGCGGCTGCAAAACGATCTTTTCCCGTCCCCTAGCCCGGATCGCGGCGCAACGCCTGGCACATGCAGTGCACACCGCCTCCGCCAGGGGTAATCATCGATACGTCGGGATCATAAATCTCGAGACCCAGCGCGCGCAGTTTTTCCTTTAGCACGTGACTCTTCTCCGGCATTAACACGCGATCCTTGCCCAGCGCCACCACGTTACAGCCGAGATCGAGGGTATCCTGGAAAGGCACCGAAACGATTTCGATATTCTTCGACTTCAACCAGTCGACAATCTCGGGATCGGTCGACTCGAGGCACACCGCCGCCAGCTTTGGCGCGAGCATGACCACCATCAGGTCGATATGAACATAAAACGGATCGATATCGGCGAGCTTGACTTCCCAACCTTCGTCCTCGAACCAGCGCTGCAACTGCAGCGCCGAATGTTCCTGGCTGCGACCTTCGTCGCCCTCCCAGCCAATCAGCACGGTTCCCGGCTCGATGACGTTGAAGTCGCCGCCCTCGAAACTGCCGGCGGTAACGCAATCGTAAATCGGAATCCCGAGACGCTGGTAGGTTTCCAGTGCGCGGAAGTTTTCGCCGCGCCGCCACCAGTTCGCCATGCTGGTGATGATTGCACCGTAAGGCGTCATCACCGACGAGTCGCGCGCAAAAATCTGGTAGGGCAATACCGGGTCCGGCTCGTGCAGGTGCACCTGCACGTCGGCCGACTGGTAGGCCGAGACCATTTCCGCATGCTGGCGGCGCGCCACCTCGGCATCGAATTCATAGTTACGGCGAAGACTTTTCTTCGACACCGAGCTGGTCTCCAGCCACTGGTAATTATCTGCCGGACCGAGCAACACGTCGCGTAACAGGCCGTACTCACAATCGACACCCCAGTCTTCCAGCGCCGGCGTCGAACCGCCCTGCCTGCGAGTGCGCAAACTGAATTCATCTGCCATTTCTGCTACCCCTGTATTGATGACCCGGCGAGGCTATACTCTGCCCGGCCTCGATGTCAATCTAATCCCTGATCATATCCTGCGGCAGCGTTAAAATGCCAATTTGACTTTGTCATATTTTGTGATCACAATTGCCCGGTTCGTGAAAACCAGACTATGCTAAGGACTACAAAACGAACTGGCGCCAGCGCCCCAACACAGGTAATTAAACAGCATCTTATGAAAGACTGGATAGAACAACACCAGATCACTGAAGTCGAGTGTATCGTCCCCGATCTCGCCGGTGCAGCTCGCGGCAAGATCATGCCTGCCTCCAAATTCACCGACACCACGATTCTGCGCATGCCGCAGTCTATTTTCATGCAGTCGGTGACCGGCGAATACCCGGATGTTTACGACCAGCTCAATCCCCTCGATGTCGACATGGTGTTAATACCCGACCCCTATACCATCCGCCTGTTGCCCTGGGCACGCGAACCCTCCGCGCAGGTGATACACGACTGCTTCGACATGCAGGACAATCCGATACCCTTCGCCCCGCGCCAGGTATTGCGCCGGGTGCTCGATTACTATCGCGCCGAGGGCTGGAAACCGGTAGTCGCGCCCGAACTCGAGTTTTACCTGCTGCAGCCGAACCTCGATCCGAAGAACCCGCTGTTGCCGCCGATCGGCCGCACCGGCCGGGCCGAACGCAGCGGGCAGTCTTTCAACATCGACGCGGTAAACGACTTCGACCCGATGTTCGACGATATGTACGATTACTGCGAGGGCCAGGGACTGGAAATCGATACCCTGATTCACGAGGAAGGCATGGGCCAGATGGAGATCAACCTGCTGCACGGCGACCCGGTGGAACTCGCCGACCAGGCATTCCTGTTCAAGCGCACCGTGCGCGAGGCCGCGCTGCGGCACGACCTTTACGCGACCTTCATGGCCAAGCCGATGGAGGCGCAACCTGGCAGCGCCATGCACATCCATCAGAGCGTCGAGGACCTGGAGTCGGGGGAAAACATGTTCTCCACGCCCGAAGGCATGCCCAACGAATTGCTGCTCAGCCATATCGCCGGCCTGCAGCGCTACCTGCCCGAGGCAATGGCGCTGATGTCGCCATATGTCAATTCCTACCGGCGCATCGTCAGGGAAATGTCGGCGCCGATCAACTTCCACTGGGATTTCGACAATCGCACCACCGGTTTTCGCGTGCCGGACAACAACCCGAAGGCAATGCGCGTGGAAAACCGGATCGCCTCGGCCGACGTCAACCCTTACCTGGCGATCGCAACCTCGCTGGCCTGCGGGTATCTCGGCATGAAGAAGGGACTGAAGCCGACGCCGGCGCTCGGCGGCAGCGCCTACGACGAACCCATGCAGCTGTCACG
>CALJQI010000025.1 GCA_937980285.1 uncultured Gammaproteobacteria bacterium
GCTGTCGAGGGGCAGGTTCTTACAATAGAGTTAACTATTCGAATAACGCCCCACAATCACAGGAATAGCTTCAAAACATTCTCTTTTCTTTATAACATACGGCCCTTGATTAACCGTGGCCACCGAGGCAACCATGTTTACAGGCAGTATAGTGGCATTAGTCACCCCGATGCAGGGTAATGGCGATGTCGATTACACCCAGCTCGAGTCGTTGATCGACTTTCACGTGCGTGAGGGCACCTCCGCCCTGGTGATTGCGGGCACCACCGGCGAATCGGCCACGTTGAGCCCGGCCGAGCATTGCGATTTGCTGCAACGCAGCTACGAAATCATCGGCCAGCGCTTGCCGATGATCGCCGGCACGGGCGCCAATTCAACCGCCGAAGCCATAGAGCTGACCCAGTGCGCGCGCAAGGCCAGGGCGGAAGCGGCGCTGCTGGTAACGCCTTATTACAACAAACCGACGCAGCATGGCCTGGTGTTACACCACCAGGCGATCGCCGATGCCGTCAATATACCGCAGATTCTTTACAACGTTCCGGGACGTACCGCTTGTGACATGCAGGCCGATACGGTAGCCGAGCTGGCTAAGGTCGGCAATATCGTCGGCATCAAGGAAGCCACTGGCAGCATGGAACGACTGGCCGATATCAAGGCCCGGGTAGGCGACGACTTTTCCCTGTTAACCGGCGACGATTCAACCACCTGCGAATTCATATTGAATGGCGGACACGGCGCGATATCGGTAACCGCCAACGTGGTGCCGGCGAAAATGGCGAACATGTGCCGCCTGGCGAGGGAAGGCAGACAGGAAGAGGCGCGAGCTGCCGATGCGGAAATTGCGGATCTGCACCGCTTGCTGTTTGTCGAGTCGAATCCTATCCCGGTAAAGTGGGCGGTGTCTGAAATGGGTTTCGGCGAACTGAATCTGCGCCTGCCGATGACGAAACTTTCCGAACAGTACCAACAACCGCTCAGACAGTCATTGATCGCCTGCGGGGCCTTATGAGACTGCGTCCTGTCATCTCCATGATGGTTCTGGCGACTGTAATTGGCGGCTGCCAGAACGATCTCGATATGCGCTATCTGGATAGCTCCGTCGGTAGTCGACTGGAATTACCGCCCGATCTCATCGAGTACGAAACCGAGTCGGGATTCGAGTTGCCTGAAGTTTTCTCCGGTGACGATCCGAGCGTACGCGACAAGGTGCCGGTCCTGGCGCGAGCGGAATCGCTACGCGTCGAGGGAAGCGAGGATCTGTACTGGCTGAGCGTCGAGGAACCGGTCGACAACCTGTATCAGATGGTAAAAAACTTCTGGGCCGCGGAAGGCTATCGCCTTACCCTGGACGAGCCGGTTATCGGGATCATGCAAACCGAGTGGATTTACAAGGAAGTGGGTAGCCAGGAGGGTACCGGCAACTGGCTTGAGCGACTATTCGGGGATCAGGACCTGTCAGCCACCCAGGATCAGTTCAAGACCAGGATAGAGCGCGGCCCGCAGGGCGAGAGCCGTATTTACGTCGCTCATCGTGGTGCCGAATACAACTACGTACTCGACACTAACGAGAGAAGCAAGCCGTTGAATGACGCCGGCGACGATGATAGCGAATGGCGTGCGCGTCAGCCCGATCCCGAGCTTGAGATCGAGATGCTGTCACGAATGATGATTTACCTGGGCCTGCAGCAGGAGCAGGTCGATCATCAGATGGCGAATGTAAAGCTGTTCCAGCCGCGGGCCTTCATCCAGCACGATAGCGAGGAAAATTCGCCTTTTCTGATTATCAGGAGTCCTTATCAAATTGCCTGGAACCGCGTGTTGCACAATCTCGAGCGAATGAATTTCGATATCGTGAGCTCGGAGTTCAAAACCGGGGTGCTCGAGCAGGAAGGTATATTTATCGTTAATATCGAGATCAAGGATTCGCAAAAACAGGGCGGTCTGTTTTCCCTGGTGTCGGGGACCGAATCCGATACGCGACAAATCACGTTGGTTCTGTCAGAGGAAAACCACGAGCTGACCCGGGTAGAAATCGAAGACGCCAAGGGAGAGTTCGATACTTCTCCGGAAGGCGCCGAATTTCTTGGCCTGCTGTATCGGCAAATCAAATAGCAGATATGAGAATTGCATCGCTGGGTAGCGGCAGCCGAGGTAATGCAACCCTGGTACAACATGGCAGTACCACTATACTGGTCGATAACGGATTTTCGTTAAGACAATTTAGCCAGAGACTGCAGCGGCTGGAGATCGAGCCCTGCGGCATCGATGCGGTCCTGTTAACCCATGAACACGGCGATCATAGCGGCGGCGTGCAGCGTCTTTGTAGCAATCACGGGATTCCACTGTGGACCGCGGTCGGCACAGCCCGCGCCGCGCTGTCGCCCGATTTCGAGTATCACGGCCTGGTCGCGGGCCGCGCCGTCACTATCGGCGAACTCGAAGTGTTGCCGGTCACGGTTCCGCACGACGCCAGTGAACCGCTGCAGTTTATATTTCACCAGCTCGACGGCGGCAGGCGCCTGGGCGTATTGACCGATACCGGTCATATCACCAGCCATATCGTCGAAGCCTTTGATCGCCTGGATGGGCTGTTGCTGGAATTCAATTACGACCCCGAAATGCTTGCAAAAGGGCCTTATCCGGAAATGCTCAAGCAGCGCGTCGGCGGTAATCATGGGCACTTGTCCAACCTGCAGTCGCTGGATTTACTCCGGCAAATCGATACAGGGAACCTGGGTTGCCTGATCGCAGCGCACATATCGGAAAAAAACAATGCGCCGGAAATTGTCGAGGCGCTGATTAGACAGCTGGACGACGTGCCCGTGCCGGTGATCGCCCATCAGGATGCCGGCTTTGACTGGATAACGGTTTAAGCATCGCCGCTGTCGGCGAATAATCACTCGCCGGGTTGCGCGTCCTTGTCATGCTCGATCAACGCGTAGGCCGAGTGATTGTGGATCGATTCGAAGTTTTCGGATTCGAGCACATACTGCCGAATACGGTCGTCCTTGTTCAACTCGCCGGCGATATCACGCACCATGTCCTCGACGAACTTGGGATTGTCGTAGGCGCGCTCGGTGACGTATTTCTCGTCGGGACGTTTGAGCAAACCGTAAAGCTCGCAGGAAGCCTGTTTTTCGACGATATCGATCAGTTCCTCGATCCAGATGAAACCGCTGGTTTTGGCATCCAGCGTGACATGGGAGCGCTGGTTGTGGGCGCCGTAGTCGGAAATCGA
>CALJQI010000026.1 GCA_937980285.1 uncultured Gammaproteobacteria bacterium
CATATCGACGATAACGCCGCTACTGGGCCTGCTCGGCACCGTCATCGGCATGATTCGCGTGTTTACCGCGATTACAGTAGTCGGCGTGGGTGACCCCGCGCAGCTGGCGGGCGGCATCTCGGAGGCCCTGATCACGACCGCTGCCGGATTGACGATAGCCATACCCAGCCTCATTTTTCACCGTCACCTGAAACGCAAGATCGATGAGCTGGTGGTGGCGATGGAGCAGGAAGCGATGAAGCTGGTAGAGTTTCTGCACGGCGACCGCAAGGAACTGGGTTAGCCGATGAATTTCTATCACGGCAAACCCGAGGAAGACGTCAATATCAACCTCACGCCGCTGATCGACGTGGTCTTCCTGCTGTTGATCTTTTTTATGGTATCGACCACTTTCGATACCACTTCGCAGCTCAAGATCAAGCTGCCCGAGGCCAGCCAGGTGAAGACGCAGGACCCGCCGCAAAAACTGAACCTGCTGATCGACGCCAACGGGGCTTTCTTCTTGAATTCCCGCGAACTGACCAATAACAAGAGCGCAACGCTAAGGGCCGCGCTCGAGCGCGCCATGGACGGCAGCAAGAAACCGATCGTGATACAGTCGGATGCGGATTCCCCGGTGCAATCACTGGTAACGGCGATGGACGTGATTGGGCAATTGGGCCTGACGCAGGTATCGATAGCCACTACCCGACCCATCGAGTAGGTGAATCCGTGTCGTTTCCGAGGTTTGGGCTGTGAAAGCGATTGAAGGCAATTTGACAGGCGTAAAGGCTTATCGCGCATTATTGTCGATGGCCTTCGAGCACAAGACTTACTTTATGGTGGCGGTGGTCGGCATGATTATCTTTGCCGCTTCCGACGCCGCCTTCGCCTACCTGATGAAACCGCTGATGGACGACGGCTTCATCGACCGCGATCCGACCATCATCAAGCTCATGCCGCTGGCCATCGTATTGATTTTCGTGGTACGCATGGTCGCGATATTCATGCGCGGCTATTGCATGAACTATATCGGGCGCAATGTTATCAACTCGCTGCGCAACATGATGTTCGAAAAACTGTTGACCATGACCAGCGACGAGTACGATCAATCGTCCAGCGCCGCCATCGTGGCCCGCTTTTCCTACGACGTGGAACAGGTGGCGAAATCGGTTTCCTCGTCGCTCACGGTGTTCATCCAGGACAGTTTGCGCATCATCGTGCTGTTGGGCTACATGATCTGGCTCAACTGGCAGTTGACCGCAATCTTCCTCATTGCCGGGCCCATCGTATTCCTCATCGTGGTCAGGATTTCGGGGCGTTTTCGCAGCATTAGCAGAAGTATCCAGCAGTCGATGGGGGGCGTAACCCAGGTGGCCCAGGAAGTGATCGACACCAACCGCATCGTCAAGATATTCGGCGGCGACGATTTCGAGCGCAACAAGTTTCACAAGGTCAACCAGAGAAACCTGAAACTGCATCTGAAAATGACGATTGTGCAATCGATCAGTACGCCGTTGATCCAGCTGGTGGTGGCGATTGCATTTGCCGCCATCGTCGCCTTTGCGACCTCGGAGTCGATGCGCGAGATCATTTCCACCGGCGACTTCGTGTCTTTCATCTTTGCCATGACCATGCTGCTGGCGCCGATGCGCGTGCTGTCGTCGATCAACGCCAGCATCCAGAAGGGCATTGCCGCCGGAGAAAGCGTGTTCAGCCTGGCGGGTCGTGAAAGCGAGCGCAACGAAGGTACGCTGGCGCTGGATCGAGCCGAGGGCCGGTTGAATTTCAACAATGTCGTGCTGTGCTACCGGCGCAGCGACCAACACGTGCTCGACGATATCAGTTTCGAGGTTCGTCCCGGGCAGACGGTCGCTATCGTCGGGCGTTCCGGCAGCGGCAAATCGAGCCTGGTGAACCTGATTCCCCGGCTTTATGAGTACGATAGCGGCGAGATACTGCTCGACGGCGAGCGTCTCGATCAGTACCGCATTAGCGATTTACGCCGCCAGATTGCCTATGTCGGCCAGGATGTGCGCCTGTTTAACGACAGCATCCGTAACAATATCGCCTACGGCGTCGCCGACCAGGTGGACGAGGCGCAGATAATCGAGGCCGCGAAACAGGCGCACGCCTGGGAATTCATCGAAACCATGCCGGATCAGCTCGATACCGAGGTCGGCGAGCGCGGCATTCTGCTATCCGGCGGTCAGCGCCAGCGCATTGCGATTGCGCGGGCTCTGTTGAAAGACGCGCCCATCCTTATTCTTGACGAAGCCACCTCGGCGCTGGATACCGAGTCGGAGCGCTTTATCCAGCACGCGATGGAGCACCTGATGGAAAATCGCACCACGCTGGTTATTGCGCACCGTCTGTCGACAATCGAACATGCCGACCATATTCTGGTCATGGATAAGGGCAAGATACTGGAACAGGGCAGCCATGCGGACTTGCTCAAGCAAGACGGTATTTATTCGAAACTGCACTCGATGCAGTTCCGCGACGGCAAGGAGAGCGGATCCAAATCGATTAGCACCAGGCCAAAAATTATTCGCTCGGCGGTGCTCAACAAGTCGTTGATGCAAAACTGGACCAACCTGTCGACGCAGAGGCGCCAGGGCTGGTGGTTATGGTCGATGAATCCGTTATCGATCCTGTTGATGCCGCTGTCGCTGGTTTTTTACCTGGCGGTGGGAATGCGCCGCCTGGGATACCGGCTGCGGCTGATCGGCTCCAGGAAGCTGCCGGTAACGACTATCGTTGTCGGCAACATAACCCTGGGCGGCAATGGCAAGACGCCGATCGTGGTCGCCCTTTATCAACTGCTGAAAGACAAAGGATACCAGCCGGCAATCGTGACCCGCGGCTACAAGAGCGGCCACGAAAAAACGGTGCAGATCCTGCAGGACGGGATTACCCATAACGCGGTCGGCGACGAGGCCAACATGATGTCGGAGATTTGCCGCTGCCCGATCGGGGTCGGTGCCGACCGGGTCGCCGCCGCGGAGCAGATTATCGAGCGCTTCGCCGATACCGACGTCATTCTTTCCGACGATGGCCTGCAGCACTACGCGCTCAGGCGCGATATAGAGATAGCAGTATGCCGTTACCTGTCGCTGGGCAACGGGCTCATGCTGCCCGCCGGCCCGCTACGCGAACCGCGCAGCCGATTGCAGCGGGTCGACGTGGCCATTGATCGCGACAGCGACCAGGTTGTCGAATCGCTGGGTGAAGTCTGGAATCTCTCCGATCCCGCGCAACGCCGTCACATCGGTGAATTCTACGGTCAACAGGTGCACGCGCTGGCGGGTATCGGCTTTCCTGAAATCTTTTTTGCCAGCCTGATGCAAATGGGTATCGAAGTCATCGAGCACGAGTTTCCCGACCATCACGAGTTTAGCGCCCAGGATCTCAACCTGAAACCCGATTTGCCGGTGCTGGTAACGCACAAGGACGCGGTCAAGCTAAAAGGCCTGGCGCGGGAAAACATCTGGGTAGTACCATTGCATATCGAATTGAGCCGGGAGCTGAGCGATCAGATCCTGAAATTGCTGGAGAGCCGCCACCATGGATAAACACTTACTGGATATACTGGTTGACCCGGTTACCAAGGGCCCGCTGGTTTATGACAAGAACAGGCAGGAACTGATTTCGCGAGCGTCGCGCCTGGCCTATCCGATTCGGGACGGCATCCCGGTTATGTTGCCCGAAGAGGCCCGCGAACTGAGCAGCGAAGAGGTCGAGGCGCTGAACTGATTCGATGGCTGTCGACTTTCGAATTGTAATACCGGCGCGTTATGCGTCGCAGCGTCTGCCGGGAAAGCCGCTGCGCGAGATCAACGGCAAGTCGATGATCGAGTGGGTTTACCTGGCTGCCCGCCAGTCCGAAGCTGGCGAAGTAGTGGTGGCGACCGACGACCAGCGTATCGCCGACGCGGTCAACGGTTTCGGCGGCAGCGCCTGTCTTACCTCCAGCGCGCATCGAAGCGGCACCGATCGCATCCTCGAGGTCACTCAAAAACTCGGCTGGAGCGACGATACCATAGTGGTCAACCTGCAGGGCGACGAACCGCTGATGCCGTCGGTCAACATAACCCAGGTGGCAAGGCTTCTCGCGCGTGCGGATTGCGACATGGCGACCCTGCACAAAAGCATCGACGCCGCCGCCGCGGCGGATCCGAACCAGGTCAAGCTGGTGCTGGATAAAGACGGCAGGGCCCGGTATTTCAGCCGCTCGGTGATTCCTTTCGATCGCAGCGGCGAAACCGATCGGTACCTCGGGCACATCGGTATTTACGCCTATCGTGTCGCTTTCATCGAAACTTTCAGCGCGCTCCCGCCCTGCGAGCTGGAACTTGCCGAATCGCTGGAACAGCTGCGCAGCCTGTGTAACGGCTACTCGATCTGCAGCGAGCTTGCGCAGGCCAGTCCCGGACCCGGCATCGACACCGAACAGGACCTGGCCAGGGTCACCGAGATGATGGCGAAGAAAGCGCGATGAAGTACCGCTGGAAGCTCGAGCAGCATCTGACGCTGTTTGAAAAGTATTTCAAACTGGACGAGTACCACGTTTCGCATGAACTGTTCGCCGGCGGTTCCAGCCCCGTGTTCAC
>CALJQI010000027.1 GCA_937980285.1 uncultured Gammaproteobacteria bacterium
CTGGTCGAAGACTACGAAACCGATATGCAACTGGTGCACGACAAGCTGACGCAAAGCAATATAGACAGCGCTATTCGGCTGCTTGGGCTGGCAGAGCAAATCCGCGGCTTCGGTCACGTTCGTGAGCGCCATGTGCAGGCCCTGGCCGACGAACGCCAAAGCCTTGTTAACGCCCTGAAAGAAGAAGCGTAACCAGCGGATCCCGGAGGCTTAATCCGTACCGGCATTTTGAAGTCAGTACATTTTCTCGTCGCAGGTACGGAAGGCTGGTTGTTGGCAAACCTTCCGATCTCGCACCTCAAAAACAGAAATATAAAGTACGTTGCATCCCGGCGACGGTAACCACCAGGACCGCGAGACCAATCCCGCCACCAGGCAGTGGATCGGCCTCGAAAAGCTCGAGTGCGACAGTCATGAAGACCGCGCCCGCTATCAGGAACCTGTTGTAAAACGGTCGGCTGGCGGAGTACCAATAAACAGATAGTTCGGCTATATTGGTGCGCGATTAACACTATTAGCTGCCTTATCGATTTATCCCATGAACACAGCCATCAGTATCGTTGTAATCGACGACCACCCGCTGCTGCGCGAGGGCGTCAGCAGTACGCTGGCGGCGGTCTCGGAGTTCGAAGTCGTCGGCCAGGGTGAAAGCTATGACGACGCGCTGCGCATCGCCCACGAAGAGATGCCCGATATCGTTATGCTCGATATCAGCATGCCCGGCGGCGGCGTAGAGGCGGCGCGCGATATCCACGAGGCGCTGCCGTCGATAAAGCTCGTCATGCTGACCGCCTCGGAGGACGAAAAAGACGTCATGTCGGCGCTGCAGGCCGGCGCCAATGCCTATATTCTAAAGGGCATCGGCGGCAAGGAGCTGATCGATATCGTGCGCCGCGTCGCGGCCGGCGAAACCTTCATAACACCCAGCCTGGCGACCAACATCCTGCTGCATTCGTACAACCAGAAACCGGAGAAGGAGCCCAGCCTCATCGACAGGCTCAACGAGCGCGAAAGCAGCATACTGAAGGCGCTCGAACGCGGCCTGACCAACAAGGAAATCGCCGACGAACTGTTTCTAAGCGAAAAAACCATCAAACATTACATGACCAACATCCTGCAAAAACTACAGGTTAAAAACCGTGTCGAAGCAGCCTTGCTCGCGCAAAAAGCCAACCGTTGATCCCGTCGCCGGGTCTTCGGCCTGATCCGGGGCCAATAACATGCATTTTTCCACATTTATCCAGAGATGGGGTTTGCTCAGGATATTCGCGCTGTCCGCTTTCGTTTCGATCATCGGCATCAGCACGGTATCCGGCTACATTTATTTTTCGTTCCTGCAGCAGAACCTGCTGCAGCGGGAAATGGTCATCAGCACCGAGTTCATTCAGAGTGTATCGCTGATCAACAATCCCGAGGCTTACTTCGACGGCAGCACCAGCGTCGAGGACAAGCGCGCGATCGAAGAATTTTTCGATCACGTCATCGGCATTCCCGACGTGTTTCGCGCTACCGTTTTCGACGCCAATTATAAGATCATCTGGTCCAACGACGACGAACTGGTGGGCAAGACCTTCGTCGACAACGACGAGCTCGAGCTGGCCTACCGGGGTATCAGTATCTTCAACAAGGGCGAGGCCGGAGAACACGAAAAGCTGGAACACGACTTCCTGCCGCAAGACGTCGACGAGTTCGTCGAAAGCTACATCCCGGTCTGGGGCCAGGATCACCAACGCGTCATCGGCGTGGTCGAACTGTACAAGTCGCCCGCGGCCCTGTTCGAAACGCTCAGGCGAGGCCGCGAACTGGTCGCCCTGGTTTCGCTGCTCGGCGGCCTGATTCTGTTCGGCCTGCTGTACTGGGTGGTGCGCACCGCGCACCAGCTGATCGAGAGCCAGCGCAGTCGCATTCGCCAGGCCAGCCGCCGCGGCGTCGAATTGAACGAGCAAAGCCTGCGCCGCATCGGCTCCGAACTGCACGACGGCCCGGTGCAGTCCATCGGTTTTGCCCTGCTCAAACTGGATTCCATCGTCGACGACAGGGACGAGTCGGCGTCGGCCTCCGAGCCCGATACGGACCTGGTCGCCAAAATCCGCGACGCGTTGAACCATGCGCTGCAGGAAGTGCGCAGCCTTTCCTCGGGACTGGTGATACCCGAGCTCAAGGACCAGTCCGCGAAGCAGGCAATTGTGAAGGTCATCGACCGCCACGAAAAGCGCACCGGCACCACTGTCAAGCGGGATCTCGACAGGTTACCCGAAGCGCTCGACAACTCGACCAAGATTTGCCTTTACCGGCTGGTGCAGGAAGGTCTCAACAATGCCTATCGTCACGGCAAGGGCGTCGACCAGTATGTCGGTATCGAGGTACACAACTCGCGACTGACCCTGACCCTGAGCGACGCCGGTCCGGGCATGGACGCGAAAGACAGTAACAAGATCAACGACCCCGAGCACCTGGGTATACGCGGTATGCGGGAACGGGTCGAAAGCCTCGGCGGCGATTTTCATATCACCAGCAATCACAGGAATATCGGCGTAAAACTAACCGCCGCTCTACCGATCTACGATTAGGCGCCCGGGCGCGGCGAACCAGCGGGAATTTTCCCTCTATTCGCCAGCCGCGAGCGAGATCGGGTTTTCAGACTAAAGTCTGAAAATTTTCCGACCATCGTGCCGCGCAAGTCATGACTTCCGCCCGTAGCAACAGGGCATCGATACCGGCAAAATTCGTATATGGGAATTATTTCCCAAATTTATAAATTAACCGGAGTCCTAATCCATGTTTAAAGCGACACAAAACCTCAAGTGTATCAGCGGCAATCAAGCCGGTTTTTCGGCCTTGCCCGCGAATTTCGATCGGGCCAAAAGCGCCTACACGACCCGTAATATCGATCTTGGCCTCGCCGCCGGCATGCTGACCGGCGAACACCAGCCGCAGCACGGCGATTTGCTGCTGGCGGAAGTGGCGCGCATCGGCCAGCATACCCGCCTCGAACTGGCCTGCGGCCGCCGCGCCCGCATGCACATCGGCGACCGCGTGCTGGTCTGTTACGGCAACCGCTATGCGCCGGATCAGTTCGAAGCGAGCATGCCGCTCGATCTCGGCGAATGTCACCTGGTGGCGGCCGGCGGTATCGCGGCAAAAATGGATTCCAGGCACCGGGTAATGAAAAGACCCACGCTGTTGCAACCCCTGGGCCTGGTCACCGACGCCGATGGCCAGCGTATCAACCTGCGCGATTCGCGCCTGCCGCGGCGCGAGTCGGGCGCACGGCCGCTAACCGTGGCGATAGCCGGTACCTCGATGAACGCCGGCAAAACCACCACCGCGTCTCACCTGATCAAGGGACTCGACCGCGCCGGCATCAAGGTCGCGGCGGCCAAGATCACCGGCACCGGCGCCGGTGGCGATTTCTGGTTCATGATCGATTCGGGTGCGCAGCCGGTGCTGGATTTCACCGACGCCGGTTACGCTTCCACCTTCGGTCTTATGCCTGACGAAATCGAAGACGTGATGGAAACGCTGGTGGCGGAACTCGCCAGCCATCGCCCCGACGTAATCGTGCTCGAAATTGCCGACGGCATTTTCCAGCAGGAAACCGCGAGCCTGCTCGCCTCCGACTGCTTTCGCCGACTGGTGGACCGCTTGCTGTTCACCGCCGGCGACGCCACCGGGGCGCTGGCCGGAAAATTGTGGCTCGACCAGCATGACCTGCCGTTGATCGGCATCAGCGGAGCGCTAACCGCATCGCCGCTGGCCACGCGCGAGGCCGAACTTGCGAGCAGCATGCCGGTTTACACCACCGACCAGCTGGACGACGCGGAACTGTCCGTCGAGCTGGTGTTCGGCGAAGCCGTGCAGTGCAAGCGGAACCTGGCCTAGAACCATGCAACTGCCCGAATTGCTACACGGCTCGCGCATACGCTACCTGGTCTGGCTGATTGTCAACGGCAGCGCCCAGGCGGCCATTGTGATCGCGATGGCGCTGATTATGCAAAACGCCTTCGATAGCCTGATCAGCACGGCTAGCTCCCCCGGCGACGGCAGCCTGGTCCAATACCTTGGCGGATTCGCCCTGATTGTCGTCTGCAACGCGGCGCTGCGCTGGCGCGAACGCGTCGATGCCGAAAAGCTCGGCCAGGACTATGTTTTCGAGCTGCGCCAGCAACTGTTCGCGCACATTAGCCGCCTGTCACCGCGCAGCCTGCAGCGGCGCAGCCAGGGCGCCACGATGTTGCGCTTCATCGGCGACATGAACGCCCTGCGCCAGTGGATCAGCCTCGGTGTCGCACGCCTCGCGGTCGCCGCCGTCACCACCGCGCTAACGCTGCTGGTGCTGGGTATCCTCAATCCCGCGATCGCCCTGCTGATCGCGGTTCTGATGCTGGGCGCGGTAGCTACCATGCTGGGGCTGGGCCGCGCGCTGGAACATGCATCGCGCGACGCCCGTCGCCAGCGCTCGCGCCTGAGCGCGAATATCAACGAAAAAATTGGCGCACTGGCCGTTGTGCAGGCGCTCGGTCAACGCCAGCGGGAACGCCGCCTGCTTAGAAAACAGTGCCACCGGCTGCAACACGCGATGCTGCATCGCGCCAGCCTGATCGGCCAGCTGCGCGCGGTCACCGAAACCGTGGTCGGTCTCGCTACCAGCGGAATCATCCTGCTCGGCGCGTGGCAGGTTTCCACCGGCAACGCCACCGCGGGTACCGTGATTTCGGCGATGATGGTGGTCGGCATGCTGGCGCCGGCGCTGCGCGATCTCGGCCGCGTCCACGAATACTGGCGAGGCGCCCGCGTGGCGAGGGAAAAAATTCTGCAGTTCCTGCAGGCCAAAGGCCGTATCTGGCAACCGCGCGGCGCCCCGGACCTGAAAATCAAACACGGCGCGATCAAGTTCGAACGCGTCAGCGTGGGCGATTCCATCCAGGACTTTTCGCGCCGCGCCGACGGTGGCCAACGGATCGCGCTGCTGGGTCCCAACGGCAGCGGCAAATCGACCCTGCTGGGCCTGGTCTCTCGGCTGCAGGACCCGGACCAGGGCCGCGTGCTGATCGACGGCCAGAACGTCGCCATGTGCAGCCTCGAATCGTTGCGCGCCAATATCGGCATGGTCGGACCGGATTTGCCGTTGCTACGCGGCAGCATCGAGCGCAATCTCAGGTACCGCTGTCCGCATGCGAGCGCCGAGCAATTGCAGGAAGCCATGCAGCTGTGCGGCGTCGACGAGATGGTCGCCGGCATGGCCAGTGGTTTACGCACTCGTATCAATGAAGGCGGACGTAATTTATCCGCCGGTCAACGCGCCCGGCTCGCGCTCGCTCGCGCGCTGCTCGGCGCGCCGCCGATTCTGCTGCTCGACGAGGCCGACGCCAACCTGGACGACGAATCGGAGAGTCTCATCCAGCGCGTACTGCAGGACTATCGAGGAACGATCCTGATCGTTTCCCATCGTTATACCCGGCTGGCGAAGATGGACCAGGTCTGGCACCTGGGTACGACCGAAGCAGAAACACCCGAACGGTCCCCGGCACCGCCGCTGGTGAACCGGAGCGAGCACGCACTTGCCGCCGTGAATTAAACCACCCCGACTCGAGAGATTACGATTATGCTTACGCCCCTTTTACTCGCCGGCTCCCGGCTCGACCAGTTGCTCGATCCCAGCGGCCGGTGCGAATCCGCGCTCGACACCGGCAAGGTGCTCAAACGCCGACTGGGCGGCCGCCACGGCCAGGTTTATTACCTTTACGTCCCGCGCTCCGCCGGCAAGCGCCCGCCGCTGATGGTCAGCGTACACGGGATTTCGCGCAACGCCCGGCAGCACGCGAAACTGTTGTCCTCCATGGCCGAACTTTACGGCGTCATCGTACTGGCGCCCCTGTTCAGCGAAAAACAGTTCCCCGACTACCAGCGCCTCGGCCGGCTGCGGCGCGGCCCGCGCGCCGACCTTGCCCTCGACCGCATCGTCGGCGAAGTGCTGTACCTGACCGGGGCCGACAGCGAGCGCCTTTACCTGTTCGGTTACTCGGGTGGAGGCCAGTTCGCCCACCGCTACGCGATGGCGCACCCCGAACGAGTCGCCGGCGTCGTCATCGGCGCGGCCGGCTGGTACACCATGCCGCAAAGCGAAAACGCCTACCCCTACGGTGTCGGGCAATGCCGGGGTCTGCCCAGCCTGCGCTTCGACAGCAGCAGGTTCCTGCGCGTGCCGATGACCGTGATCGTGGGCGACAGGGACACCGATAGAGACCCCGGGCTGAACAAGTCGAAAAGAATCGATCGCCTGCAGGGCCGCAATCGGGTCGAACGCGCTGTCAGCTGGGCAAAAACCATGAACCTGGCGGCAAAAAGCCGCGGTATGGCCGAGCATTTCAGTGTCGAGGTTTTACCCGGCGTCGATCACTCCTTCGAGCTCGGTGTTTCGCATGGCGCCTTGCAGGACAGGATTTTTACCCACTTGTTCGGTAATTCCGCGTCGCCTAAACCGAGGCCGGCATCAGTGTAAGAATGTCTCGTATTGACTAAAAGTGGTCTCGCTTGAATTTTTGCTGCCACTGCCTGTGGAAGACCTGATTGCCGCCTTCCCAGGCAACCGACACCGCATGGAGATAGAAATATGCGGCATCGGATGTAATTTTTGTATAGGTATGTGTTTTTGTTTGCCAGTCCCCCCGGCCATATTCCCATTCCCAGTCGTATTCCGCGATGGCCGACAGTGGGTCGGTTTCGCCAATGCTGAATCGATAGAGAGACTTCGAGCCCATTTCCATACCGGTTTCTTCAAACCTTGTCTTGCCATTGTCGGCGGTGATTTCAAGCACGTCCAGGTTCCGTTGGCTATCGAAGCGGATTTCCCGCTTCTGACTGACCGGCCTCAGGCTGGTGGTCGGTTCGGGTTCGCCAATGACGCTGTTGCCGAATTCGGTCAATGCGGCGTTAACCGCGTTTTTTCGGATTAACGGCAATTTCAGCGCGCTCGAGCCCGGGTAAACAGTCAACCGCGTGTTGGTCGGCGACGGCCAGGCCATTGGCCAGTAACTCGTCGATAGCGCCAGCCGCAGGCGATGCCCCTCGGGCACCACGTAAGCGCTATGATTCAACTCGATTTCGACCTCGACAGGCTCTCCAGGAGTCATTGAAACCGGGTTCGACTTGCCCTTGCGCTGACTCAGATTCAGGATGCCACGCGTGATCAGGGTACTCGAACCGTCGGGCCAGACGTCGCATAGCCTGGCTGCCACCAGCGCCTGCGGTTGATCACTGCACAACTGTAGCGCGGCAACTGCATTGCCAAGTATTTCCAGCGGCTCGGCCAGGGTATCGGTATCAAACACCAGCGAGCCCGCGTCTTCGGTTCGCTGATCCCCGGGAAGCTCCTCTGCTGGCCCGAACGAAAACCAGGGCATGTATTCACCCGATAACAGCCCGGTCGTTTGCGGCGAACAGATTTCCATTGCCTCACCGGAGGCAGGCTGCGCTGATAACCGGCCGCAACTCAAATGAAATTGCCCGATTTCAATCTGATCCGACGGCCAGCCGGTTAGCCCAATCCATCGCCCCGGACGATTGTCATAATAGGTTTGTGGCTTGACGCTATCCTGTAAAAAAACCTGGTAGCCGGCTTCGTCCATGATCCCGGTTTCCTCGTCCTTCAACCATTGGTCGAACCAGCGAATCGCATCGGAAAGAAAATCCACGGCAGGGCCGGGAATTCCAAGATGCGGATATCGATGACACCAGGCGCCCTGCAAACCGCGCAGCGGAACCTGCAGGTTTTGCAGCAACCGGGACACCGTGTTCGGCCAGCAGTCGGCATGGCCGCTAATCGCGTAAACCGGAATTTCGATCGCGTCATAATCGGAGTCGGCCGAGTTGTTCCGCCAGTACTCGTCATTGTGCTGGTGTTCAAACCAGCGCTCGAGGTAATGCGGCGTTTGTTGGAGCCGCTCTAGCCACAGATCCTTCCAGTCCTCACCGGCGAGTTCCGGGTCGGGCGGACGCGTGTTATAGCCAAACATGATCGCGGCCCAGCCCAGCGTCTGGCCCACCAGGCAACCCAGGTAATAGCCGGCATCATCGTAATAACGTTGATCGGTCGCACCGAGCACGATGATTGTCTTGAGCGCCTCGGGCGATCGTTGGGCGAGCTGCAATCCGGTAATGCCGCCCCAGGAAATTCCCATGGTGCCGACCTTGCCATTGCACCAGGGTTGCTCGGCGATCCACTCGATAACCGCGACGCCATCGTCCACTTCCTGATCGCTGTACTCGTCGTAAAGAACGCCATCCGAACTGCCGGAACCGCGCATGTCGACGCGGACACAGGCGTATCCATGCTTGGCAAAATGGGCAATCGTATTGGAATCGCGCTTCGCCGAATAATCGTCCTTGCGATAGGGAATGTATTCGAGCACGGCAGGACAGGGCTGTTCGTTGTCCGGAATCCACAGCCGCGCACCGAGACGAGCTCCATCGGGCATCGGAATCCAGCAATGATTGATCCTGGTTATCGCCATAAACCATTCATCCTAACGGGGATAATGACAGGTCAAGCCGCGGGCATCGCCGAAGGAATGTATCCACGGAAGATGGGCATCACAACAGGCTGACCCATGCTCCGCCTCGCGGCTTGCGTGGACAGAGCATGGGAGAGATTTACGATCAGGCCATCCACCACCGTTCCATGATCCGGCGGCCGTCAAAGCCACGCGTCCAGGACAGATCGCCATGCGCGATCTTGTCAGTGCGCGCGTGAACTTCGTTGGCGAACATGGGCACTAC
>CALJQI010000028.1 GCA_937980285.1 uncultured Gammaproteobacteria bacterium
ACCGTATAGGCTTCGATATCGACGATCTTGGGTGTCAGTCCGGCCAGCTGGGCCGCTTCCACGCGATCGTAGACGTTTTCGCTGCGGCAGGCCGCCAGCAGTACGTCAACCGTGTCCGGGTTGTTCTCGGTTTCACCGATGACATGGAAATCGAGGTTAACCTCTTCGAGGGGATAGGGAATATACTGATCGGCCTCGAGCTGGATATTACCTTCCATTTCGTCTTCGCTGAGACTGGATGGCATGGTGATTTTCTTGGTAATAACCGATGAACCGGAAACCGCGATGGCACAATTTTTTGATTTTATTTTTGACTTGGCGAGCGCACGCTTTACACTCTCGCCTACTGATTCGACTTCAGCGACGTTTTTTTCGACGACCGCGTTAGCGGGCAGGGGTTCGACTCCAATACCTTCGATTCGGTAACTGGAGCCGGTCTTGCTCAATTCCATCAGCTTGACCGATGTTGAACTGATGTCTAGCCCAATAAGCGGCGGTTTTTTGCGCGATAAAAACACCGGTATCCCTCGTCTAACGTGCCTGTGATACTCAATCTATAATGCGAAATTACATTAAGATCTAGTCGTAAGTATATAAAATGTTAAATTATTCTAATTAATCAAAAAAGAGTCTAGTGCAAGAATCCACACTTGTCGATACTTTTGAAGTAATTGTTCATGTATATAGCCTAAGCTGATGAAAAAGCTAGTAAAAATTGCATCCTGGCTGTTTGCGGCCGGATCTATCGTACTGATTGCCGGTTTATTCTATATATATGCCGTTATGGTGCCCGAATTACCGTCGATCGAGCACCTGGAAGATACCCAGTACCAGGTGCCGTTACGCGTTTATGACCAGAACGAAATCCTGCTTGCCGAGTTCGGCGAGCACCGTCGAATTCCGGTCGAATTCGACAAGATTCCGCGTTACCTGATCGACGCCGTGGTGGCCGTCGAGGACGACCAGTTCTGGAATCATGTGGGCGTCGATTTTTACGCCCTGATGGCGGCCGTCTACGAGGTCGTGACTACCGGCCGCAAAACCCGGGGCGGTAGCACCATTACGATGCAGGTCGCGCGTAACTTCTTTTTAAGTCCCGAGCAAACCTACACGCGTAAATTCAATGAAATTCTGCTGGCGCTCAAAATCGAGAGCGAACTCTCCAAGGAAAAGATCATGGAGCTGTATCTCAACAAGATCTTCCTTGGTCACCGCTCCTACGGTATCAGCGCCGCGTCGCAGGTTTACTACGACAAACAGCTGTCGGACCTGACCCTGGCGCAGGCGGCTATGATTGCCGGTCTGCCGAAGGCGCCATCCAAGTACAACCCCATCTCTAATCCCGAGCGCGCATTGATTCGCAGAAATTACATCCTCGGGCGTATGCGTATTCTTAAATATATAGATGAGGAAGCGTTTCAGCTGGCGCTCGATGAGCCTATTACCGCCGAACTGCACCGCACGCGAACTATCGCCGATGCGCAATACGTCTCCGAACTGGTGCGCGCCGAACTGTTCGAGCAGTACGGCGAGGAAATCTACAAGGCGGGGCTCAAGGTTTACACCAGCATCGACGGTGAAATGCAGGCCTTTGCCAACCGTGCGCTGCGGCGCTCCCTGCTTGACTACAACCGGCGACATGGCTACCGCGGGGTTATCGGTAACATCGATCTGAGCACGATTAGCGAAGATCCGTTCGACGAGGACCTGATCGTCGATAATCGCGTCGGCGGTCTGCGCAAGGGCGTCGTGATCTCGCTCAACGAGGCGGTGCCGATCGCCGGCGAAACCGACGACGAGGGCGAGGCGAAGATGACTCCCGCCAGCGCGACCGTGCTGATTTCCAACTACGAACAGGTCGAGGTGCCGTTCGAGGGCGGTATCGACTGGGCGGCCGCCTACATCGACGAGGATAACCAGGGACCGAAACCCGAAAAAGTCGGCGATGTACTGGCGGTGGGAGATGTCATCTGGCTGGAAGATCGAGATTCGCAGTGGCTGCTGGCCAACGTGCCGCGTATCGAGGGTGCGCTGGTATCGATCGACCCGTCGAATGGCGGCATCCGTGCCATGGTCGGCGGTTTCGATTACTTCAAGAACAAGTTCAATCGCGCCACCCAGGCGCGACGTCAGCCAGGCTCCAACTTCAAGCCCTTCATCTATTCGGCGGCGCTGGAAAAAGGATTTACGGCGGCCAGCATCATTAACGATGCGCCGGTGGTGTTCGACGACGATTCGCTGGAAGCGACCTGGCGGCCGGAAAATTATTCGGGTAAGTTTTACGGGCCGACACGCCTGCGCGAGGCGCTGGTCAAGTCGCGCAACCTGGTTTCGATCCGCATCCTGCAGGCGATCGGCCTGCGCTACGCCACCAACTATATCCAGCGTTTCGGCTTCGAGCGCGAACAAATGCCTTACGACCTGTCGCTGGCGCTCGGCAGCGCCAGCTTTTCGCCGCTGCAGATGGTGCGAGCCTATGCCGTGTTCTCCAACGGCGGTTACCTGATCGAACCTTATATTATTAATCGGGTCGAGCTGGGTAATGGTGACGTGATCTACCAGAACCAGCCGTTGACGGTATGCCAGGGCTGCGAGGACGAAGATCTGCAGGCGCTGTCCGAGGCTGAAGCGGCCGCCGCCGAGCAACAGGAGCTCGAAGCTCAGCAGGTAGCCGATCAGGCGCTTGAGCGGGAAGCGGAGCAGGCCGCTGAACAGGAGGCCGAACAGGCTGCCGAGGCTGCGGCACTCGGCGAAGAAGCGCAGCTAGAGGCAGTCGATCTCGAATTGTCCGAGGGCGAGCAGGTTGTTGAACCGGTTTTCAAGGTGATCGACGAAGTGCCCGCGCCACGCTACGCGCCGCGCGTCATTTCGGCGCAGAATGCCCATATCATGCGTTCTATCATGCGCGAGGTGGTGCAACGCGGCACCGCGGTGCGCGCCAAGGAGCTGGGGCGCAAGGATATCGCCGGTAAAACCGGCACCACCAACGACCAGGTCGACGCCTGGTTCAGCGGTTTCAACGACCAGGTGGTGACGACCACCTGGGTCGGATTCGACAACCAGCGC